>NZ_CACA01000076.1:0-3917 GCF_000180455.1 Kamptonema sp. PCC 6506 | reverse complement strand
TTCGATTTAACTTCCTCATCTCCCCTACTCCCCCGCACCCCCGCTCCCCAGGTTCTAGGTTGGGACACGGGGCCAGGGAATAGCCTTTTGGATCTAGCGGTGCAACACTTCTCTGGTGGAACCAAAACTTACGACAAAGACGGTGTTTGGGCTGCTAGCGGCACTCCTAGCCACGCTTTAGTAGAGGGATGGTTGCAGCAAGAATTTTTCCACCAACAGCCGCCCAAATCTACAGGTAGAGAGCTATTTGGCCCCGACTATTTACATCAGTGTCTAGCTGAAGCCGAAGCTGAGAATCTTAGCCCCGCTGACGTTCTGGCTACCCTTGTAGAATTGACGGCTACCTCCATAGTGCATAGCTACCGCAACTTTTTGCCCCAAATGCCCGATCAAGTTTTGCTGTGCGGGGGAGGTAGCCGCAACCTATATTTAAAAGAGCGGTTACGATCGCATTTAGCGCCTGTGGAAGTGCTGACAACCTCTGAAGCGGGGTTGAATTCTGATTTCAAAGAAGCGATCGCCTTCGCGGTTTTAGCCTATTGGCGCAGTTGCGGCATTCCAGGTAATCTTCCCGAAGTTACTGGTGCAGTTACTGCTGTAATTTTAGGAGAAATTCATCATTATCCGCACAGTCAGGCGTGATAGCATAGAATCTCAAGAACAACCCTTCTGAGTTGTTGCACCAGCATTGTAGCCAGCGCGAAAAGCATAGGATATTGTGGCTCACACCTTTTTAATGGAATCAGGTCAATGGGCGCTCGAAGGAAGTTGGATAGAGCGCAATGGCTTGCCAATTACAGTCAAAGGGAAGACTTTAGTGAACTGGAACCGTACAGATTGGTTCAGTATGGTAACAAAGCTCGTGTTTCCCGGAGGCGATCGCGAAGAGATTGTTTTACAGTACCGAGGACATCTCGATAGCGACGAACGGCAATACACTTTTGTACTCCAACACAGCGAACTTGGCCGTGTCGAGGGGGAAGGTTGGATTGCTCCCCAGTCTATTGTCCAGCGTTACTGGGTTTTAGGGGATGAACGCCAGCGCCGGACTGGTTTTGAAACTCTGCACCGGATTGATGACAATCGCTATTACCACTCTAGCGGTCTGATGGCCGGTCATTATCTCACGAGTGTGATGGAGGCAACTATAGAGCGCCAGCCAGAATGATATTGAGGGTGCGCGATCGCGCACCCTCAAATCTTGGTATAGCAACCGCTTTCAGCAGTTAGGGGCTAGGGGCTAGGGGCTAGGGACTAGGGAAAGAAGGGATAGAGAATCAATGGTTTCATGAATTCAGAACGTCCTAACTGCCAAGAAGGTTGCTATATCTAAAAATTAGCTTCAACATTTACAAAATTAATCAAAATTAATATTTATTTGTAGATAAAAAATATTTTTACCTTTTCCTTTTGCCTTTCGCGTTTTATCGTTTGCCAGATTGCAAGTTGACGCCCCATCACCCCCAACTCCTTTCCACGTAGGAAACAGAGTAAGAGACGGAGGTCGCCCACTGCGACTAAGCTTTACTCAAGTCCAGGGTTGGGCTCTAGACCCCACTGGTGTTTTAGAAAATGGCGATACATAGTTTCTCGCAGCATCATCTGTTCGTAGAGCTTGATTAAAAACTCCTGAGCTTGTTCGCGACTCATTTGGTTAACCTGTGTTTGGAAAGAGCACAGGCTGAATTGTTGTTCCAAAGAGAGTTCTATGGGCTGGTTCATAGCTGAATCCTCAGATGAATAGAGTGATACGGTAGCAAAAACCTAGATTAACCAGAGTTGTGACTTTTTCCAGCGATCGCCAGTTAGTTTCAGGACACCCCTGATTAGATCGTTTAGCTCTACCTACATATTACAGAAGGTAACAATTATTTGACAAATTTACCATCTTTCTTTTGAAAGACTTCAAATATCTAGATGATAAATGCAAAATTTAGGTTCCTTCCGTTCAGATATATAAATCTAGTCCTTTGTCAAGAGTAATAATGCTCATTATGAACCAATTTTGGTAGTCCTTTCCCGTTTTCACTATCTTTCATCAGAGAATATTCGTCAATCCTTTCTCTAAAAGGATTTAGTTATGAGTAGAGGCATCTAATTAAACCTAAAATACCCACTTTCTTCTTTGTTGCTTCTTCTTAGTTGGAGGCAGGTTCTGGGAAGGGAACAGTCGGCACCAAATCTTGCGGGCCCTGCGATCGCACAGAACTGTCTGCACTATTCTCCTCCGAGCTTGGCGGCAACAGTTCCGGCTCTGGCTCCGGCTGCGGACTGGGTTCTAAGGCAGGCTCTAGCGGAGCTTCTGGAAATAAAGGAGCATCAGCAGGGGGAGCGATCGCGGCTGGTGGCTCAGAGGGCTGAGGCGGCTCTGGTGGTAAAGGTGCAACTTCTGGAACTGGTGCAGGTTTAGGGGCAATCGCAGCTTCTGACGGAAATTCCCGTTGAGGTTCAGGAGTATAGGGTTGCGCCTGCTCAGGCTCAGGTTCAGGAGCAAATGATTCTACCTGCTCAGGTTTAGGCTCAGGTTTAGGCTCAAGCTCAGGCTCGAGTTTAGGCTCAAAAGATTTAGGAACTGGTGTTGGGGAGGATTCGATAGTGGGGGCAGATGCAGTATTTGGTTGCTCCGTAAGGCTTTCAGAGTTGCCTTTCGGAGGTTTATGCAATTGCAGAGAGACTGTAGGGCGGCTCTCGACAGAGGGTTCACCGAATAAAGGCGCAGAGGGATCTTGACTGCGAAATTCTGGGTGCAGGGAATTCTCAAAGAGCATTAAGGAACGATCCCCTGGAAACTGCTTGTTCATAGCGATCGTGCCACTATAACGACGCGCCAAGTCAAAACCGATCCAACCAGCTAGCGCTGCCGTAAACACAAACAGGAACAGAATAAAGGATGAAGAAGGTAAAACAGGTAATTCGGCATTTTCTGCTAGCTTTTTCTTCCTTTCTAATAACTGCTGCGCCTCCAAAAAAGCCAGCCAATCTTCTATTGTCTGGGGGCGGTTGCGAGCATCCATTTCCAGGCCTCGCAGAATAGTTTGCTCAATGGCTGGACTAAGTTGGGATTGGAATTGGCGCAAGGGAAATAGGGGAATGCGATCGCGTAGGGGAGCCGCCACAGGCGCTTCCCCCGCCAGCAAGTAGTAAAAGGTGGCAGCCAAACCGTAGATATCGCTGGCTGGAGTCAACTGATTGGCGATTTGGGTTTTCCCTAAACCTGAGCTCGATGAATTGAAGCTGGAAAAGTTATCCCCCTTTTTCTCCTCTCCTTGGAAGAGATACTGCTCAATTGGCGCGTACCCAGGCGATAGAAAACTGGTGTGGGTTTGCTTCATACCGGAGGTAAACTCGCGGGCAATGCCGAAATCAATCAGCATCACTAACCCAGTCCCCGATCGCCGGATAATGTTTTCTGGTTTGATATCTCGGTGTACTAAGCCGCTTTGGTGAAGCGTACTTAGAGCGGAGGCAATTTGCCCAATGTAGTGCAGGGCTTCGGTTTCTGGTAAGGGCTGACCCGATTCTACCAATTGAGCTAGAGTTTGGCCAGGAATATAGTCCATGACAATAAAAGACAACCCTGCTTCGTCAAAAAAGTCTAGCATCCGCACGATGTTAGGATGCTGACACCAGGAAAGACGCTTGGCTTCTGCAACAAATTGCGCCTGAAATTTCTCAAAATCAGGGTGTTGATACAGGCTTTCGTTCAGGGTTTTGAGTACGACTGTTTGAGCGAGATAGGTGTGGGTGGCTCGGTAGGTAATCCCGAACCCTCCTATACCCAAAATGTCGTCTATCCTGTATTTGCCGTCTTGAAGGACTGTTCCTGGCGTTAAGTTCATATTTCTTAAAAACCCATTTCCCAACTTATGCTATCGCTTTTTTAGTATTTCACTCCACTCAACTATAAGAAGGGGCTA
>NZ_CACA01000077.1:0-23779 GCF_000180455.1 Kamptonema sp. PCC 6506 | reverse complement strand
GATAATTGATAGTATACTATTTTACAAAGCCAGGAAAAACGACATAATTAATATGTTTTAGATTGGCTCAATTTATGACCGGAATTAACCGCGAACTAAGCATCGACACTAAACACATTGCCAAACATCTACCCGATACTCCTCAAATGCAAAAGCTACTCCAACAAGAAGGTAATGTTCATGTCTTTAACGATCGAGCTACAATGGAAATGGTGGCTCAAGCTATAATTGCAAATGGAGAGTTTATCGGCGTAATTCGCGGTCACGAACGTTATGGTCTTTATTTTCCTGACCCCATTGGCTATAGACTTGACAGCAACAATAGTAGAATACCACTTAGGTATGGAGAAATTAAAATAAAAGGAGATAAATACCATGTCATCCCCAGAACTAAACCTAGCCGATAACTGGGAATTTACAGAGTTATGGGTAGATCCGACAGCCTCACCACCTTACGTCCTAATTTTATTAGGTGACAGTTCAGGTAATAGCTGTGTCTACGATCCTGCTCAAAATTATCAAATTGTATTTACCAGTTCAGATTATGAAGAAGCTAAACTCTGGCTCTTAGAAGATGAATACGAACGAGTAGAACGTCGGTTACAATTGGAAGCAGCATGACCCCTATTTTTGAAAAAATGGGAATGTTAGATCGCACTTCCCAAAGAAGCGCGATCGCTTTTGCTAAAAAAGTTATGATATTGTTTTCATTCCTTGAGCGATCGCCAGCCTTTACCAGCCTCAGCCCCGAATCCGAAGAGACTCAGACACCCGTTTAACCTCTATCATAGTTATGAGAGTATATCTGAAGGGACAAAAAGTAGAACTCCCTTCGATCGCGAGGAAATACCGTGCAGCCAACAGACCCTAGCAAATTTACCGATAAAGCCTGGGAAGCCATCGTCAAATCCCAGGATGTAGCCCGCCGCTTTGCCAACCAGCAGCTAGAGGTCGAACATTTAGCGATCGCACTTCTAGAACAGCAAGGTCTTGCCAACAATATCTTCAGCAAAGCAGGGGTTGACCATCTACGCCTAACCCAGCAGCTAGAAGCATTTGCCAAACGCCAACCCAAAGTCGCCAATGCCGAACAACTTTACCTGGGACGCGGCTTAGAAGTGATGTTAGACGCTGCTGAAGCTGCAAGAGTGGCTTGGCAGGACGGTTTTATCGCTGTAGAACATTTATTAATCGCCTTGATCGAGGACGAACGCATCGGTCGCCGTTTGCTGACAAAAACCGAAGGCCCGCCCCCTCGGCCTGGTTACGATCGCACTCCCCCTACCAAAGTCATCGATCGCCAAAAACTTGAAGAAGCAATTAAAGCTGTCCGGGGTTCTGCGAAAGTTCAAGACCAAAATTCAGAGTCAACTTACGATGCACTTGCTAAGTTCGGTCGCGACTTGACAGAAGCCGCAAAATCGGGAAAACTCGACCCCGTAATCGGTCGCGATGAGGAAATTCGCCGCGTAGTCCAAGTGCTCTCCCGTCGCCAGAAAAATAATCCCGTATTAATTGGCGATCCGGGGGTAGGGAAGACTGCGATCGCTGAAGGTTTAGCCCAGCGAATTGTTAACGGCGACGTGCCCGAATCTCTCAAAAATCGCCAGCTATTTTCCCTCGATATGGGCAGCTTAATTGCCGGGGCAAAATTCCGAGGCGAATTTGAAGAACGCCTGCGGTCAGTATTACGAGAAGTGATCAATTCTGACGGTCAAATCGTCTTATTTATTGACGAATTGCATACAGTTGTAGGCACTGGTGGCGGTGGAAGTTCTGGTTCGGGAATGGATGCCGGTAACTTGTTGAAACCGATGTTAGCCAGAGGTGAATTGCGCTGTATTGGTGCAACCACCCTCGATGAATTTCGCAAGAATATTGAAAAAGATCCTGCCTTAGAAAGACGATTTCAACAAGTATTTGTCGATGAACCTAGCGTCGAAGATACTATTTCAATTTTGCGCGGACTTAAAGACCGTTATGAAAGACATCATGGAGTCAAAATATTAGACTCTGCCTTGGTTGCTGCGGCTACCTTGTCTTCCCGTTACATTTCCGATAGATTTTTACCAGATAAAGCCATCGATCTAGTAGATGAAGCCGCTGCCCAATTGAAGATGGAAATCACTTCTAAACCCGCAGAATTAGAACAAATCGATCGGCGGGTGATGCAGTTGGAAATGGAAAAACTGTCTATCGAAGGTGAAGGCAAAGGGGCGCAAAATCTGGGTTTCACTACTAGGTTAGAACGCATTCAAGCTGAAATTGATGCTTTGAAAGAAAAGCAGGAAAAATTATCAACTCAGTGGCAAGGTGAAAAGCAATCCTTAGATGCAATCAATCAATTGAAAGCGGAAGAAGATGAGTTAAGGGTGCAAATTGAGCAGGCAGAAAGGGCTTACGATTTGAATAAGGCGGCACAGTTAAAGTATGGCAGACTGGAGACTGCGGTGCGAGATCGCGAAGCCAAAGAAGCCGAACTATTAAAACTACAATCTCAAGGTTCATCATTACTTCGCGAACAAGTTACCGCCAGTGATATTGCGGAAATAGTTGCTAAGTGGACGGGAATTCCTGTCAATCGGTTGTTAGAATCTGAAAGACAAAAACTGCTACAATTAGAGAAACATTTACACCAGCGAGTCATCGGTCAACACGAAGCCGTAGAAGCAGTTTCGGCCGCAATTCGGAGAGCTCGCGCCGGCATGAAAGACCCCGGTAGACCCATCGGTTCCTTCTTATTTATGGGGCCGACTGGCGTAGGAAAAACAGAATTAGCCCGCGCTTTAGCTGAGTTTCTATTTGATACCGATGATGCGATCGTGCGAATAGATATGTCGGAGTATATGGAGAAGCATAGCGTCTCGCGATTAGTGGGAGCTCCGCCGGGATATGTGGGTTATGATGAAGGCGGTCAACTTTCGGAAGCAGTACGCCGTCACCCTTATTCAGTCGTACTTTTTGATGAAGTAGAAAAAGCACACCCGGATGTATTTAACATTTTATTGCAGGTGTTAGATGATGGCAGAATTACCGATTCTCAGGGGAGAGTTGTTGATTTTAGAAATACCGTCATTGTGATGACTAGCAATATTGGTAGCGACTACATTCTGGATGTTGCTGGCGATGATTCTAAGTACGAAATGATGTACAAACGGGTGACGGATGCGTTGCGATCGCACTTCCGTCCCGAATTTCTCAACCGCGTTGATGACATTATCTTGTTCCACACTTTGAGTAAGACAGAATTGCGGCAAATTGTCAGCATTCAAGTGAAGAGAATTGAACGGTTGCTGGGAGATCAAAAAATCAACTTGGACTTGTCAGAAGCGGCCAAGAATTATATCGCTGATGTCGGTTACGACCCTGTTTATGGTGCGCGACCATTGAAACGTGCGATTCAGCGAGAATTAGAAAACCCGCTGGCGAATAAGTTATTAGAAAATACCTTTGTGGAGGGCGATACAATTGTGATAGATTGTGTTGATAACAGTATGATTTTTAGTAAAGGAGAGTTGCCATCTACAGAGCGCCCAACAAGTTTATCGATTCAAAAGGTAGATTAAGCAATGGTGCATATACCATTGATTTGACTGGCGTGGCTAAGCACACAACTGGGTCATTATCAACTGGTAAAAGTCAGTTTTTATGGGAAGTAGATGTTGAATCAGCCGTACTAGATGCCGCTGCTTACGCTGATGAGTACGATCTGTGGGAGGGCTCAACATCTAATCTTTATAAAGCCAAAGTTAGGGTACTCAATGGCCCTATTGGTGTACTTGGAGACACAGGAGAGTTAACAGACTACATTAATATTTATAGGAGATCGCCAAGCATAATTGACGGTAAAGAAACAAGATTAGTTCACGGTTCACCAGGAAACCCGCCATGAGTGTCATAGATTTAACGCCTTTTTTCATTAAAGCTCGTTCTCAGTCAAGTAACTGGTCAATAGATGAATTGAAAAAAATCTTGTTATCTATCCCTAAACTAATACCAGATGCTAAAATTGATTGGGATACAGGGGCCGGTGAAGACTGGGTAACGATCAGACGGAGTAAAAAAGATTTTGGGATTATTCGAGTTGATATTCCCATTGCGTTTTTTTTAAATGAATGTTCGGATGCAGTTTCTCAACTTTTAGCACGTCATAACGTCAAGTTAATTCCTATTAAAAGCTTTAGCGAGAGAGAGTTTAAGTTGGATCGGTATCAAGTTCAAGAGATTATTCCGGGTGGATGGCACGCAGATCCAGACGCAGTTAATATGGATTCCTTGTCAATTGCTGATTTGTGGTATGCGACAATATAACTAAGAAGGAAGAATGAAGAAGGAAGAAGAAGGGAGAGGAGGAAAAAACTATTTCCTGTTTACCTGTCTCGGCAGTCGTCAGTTACCAGAAAGTAGGGTAAACCGAATCATCCTTTTAGGGTAATCCCTTTGCAAAAAAGCGGCGCGATCGCACAAAATCATTAAATACAGGACTTACGCAGAAGAGATCCCCGCACCCCCCGAAACAGGGGACTTTTGAGATTCCCATCCCCTCCAAGGGTTTCCTCCTATTTTCAGGGGGGTTAAGGCGGATCGAAGTTTAAGCTTCATCGTGCGTCAATCCTATACTCACAGTCACTTAAAGTAAAACTATGACAGTCCTCGAACAGGGAACAATTACGATCCATACCGAGAATATTTTCCCGATTATCAAGAAATCTCTCTATACTGACCACGAGATCTTCTTGCGGGAACTGGTATCAAACGCCGTAGATGCGATCGCGAAACTGAAAATGATTTCTCGTTCCGGCGAATTTAGCGGCGACATCGGGGAACCAGAAATTCACCTCGCCATTGATAAAGAGAAAAAAACCCTCTCTGTCTCTGATAACGGTATTGGTCTAACGGCGGATGAAGTAAAAAAATACATCAATCAAGTTGCCTTTTCCAGCGCCGAAGAATTTATTCAAAAATACAAAGGAGAAGGTAACGACGCAATTATCGGTCACTTTGGTCTGGGTTTCTACTCTTCCTTCATGGTGGCCAAACAAGTAGAAATCGATACCCTTTCCTACCAAGAAGGTGCTCAAGCAGTACACTGGTCTTGCGATGGTTCGCCAGCCTTTGAGTTGACAGATTCTCCGCGCACAGAACGCGGTACAACGATTACTCTCACTCTCCAAGATGAAGAAGAAGAATATTTAGAAACCAGCCGCATTAAGCAGCTAATTAAAACTTACTGCGACTTCATGCCAGTGCCAATTAAACTGGATGGAGAAGTAATTAACAAGCAAAAAGCTGCTTGGCGAGAATCTACTAGCAACCTCACCAAAGAAGATTATTTAGAACTCTACCGCTACCTCTACCCCTTCCAAGAAGAACCGCTTTTGTGGGTACATCTAAATACAGATTATCCTTTCATTGTCAACGGGATTCTATATTTCCCTAAATTGCGGCCAGATGTCGATGTCACTCAAGGCAATATTAAACTATTCTGCAATCAAGTCTTTGTCAGCGATCACTGCGAAGAAGTTATCCCTAAATTTTTGATGCCGCTGCGAGGGGTGATTGATAGTACAGACATTCCTCTGAATGTATCTCGCAGTTCCCTACAAAGCAACCGCACAGTCAGGAAAATTGCTGATTATATTGCCAAAAAAGTTGGCGATCGTCTTAAAGAACTTTACCGCGATAACCGCGATGAATATATCCGCTGTTGGCAAGACATCGGTACATTTGTCAAGTTCGGATCGCTGAATGACGAGAAGTTTAAAAAGCAAGTCGAAGATATCCTAATTTATCGCACGACTTACCAACCAACCGCAGAAAAATCAGAAAGTGTAACTCCAGAAGTGCAGGTACAAGCTGAGGATGGAGACGCATGGCAAGAAGTAACGCCGAAGTCGGAAACCTCAACTTCAACGCAACCTTATACTACCCTTCAGGAGTATTTGGAACGCAATCAAAAACGCCACGAAAACCGCGTATTTTATTGTACTGAACCGGCATCGCAGGCTACTTATGTGGAACTGCACAAGAGTCAAGGTTTGGAAGTCCTATTTATGGACTCCTTCATTGATACGCACTTTATCAGTTCCTTGGAGAGAGACTATAAAGATGTCAAATTCTCGCGGGTTGATTCCGAACTTGATGAGACGCTGATTGACAAGGAAAAAGAAGCTGAGATTGTTGACCCGAATACCAATAAAACTCGCAGCGAACAAATTAAAGACTTGTTCCAACAAGCGATCGGTAAGTCAACAGTTACTATTCGCACTGAAGCTTTGAAATCTGACGATCCCCAGGGTACGCCGCCGGCAATTGTTTTGTTACCAGAAGCGATGCGGCGACTGCGGGATATGACGGCTTTATTGCAGCAGCAAACGGCTGGATTTCCTGACGAACATATCCTAGTAGTAAATACTGCTCACCCGCTGATTCAAAACTTGGCTAATTTGAGTCAAGGCGCGATTATTCAAGGTAGCGGCGTGTCTCCATCTAGCGAGTTGGCAAATATGATTTGTCATCATGTTTATGACTTAGCTTTGATGGCTCAGAAAGGGTTTGATGCTGAGGGAATGAAGGATTTTGTGGAACGCTCAAATCAGGTGTTGACGCGGTTAACGGAACGAGCATTGTAATCAATTATCCTCAAATCCCTCTGAAAAAAACTACAGTTTATAAACTGTAGCTTGCAAACAGGGGGATTTTGATAGGATGCTCCCGATTTGACCTATTTGTGCGAATCGATCTATAATTGAAGGTTGCATCGCAAAGAAAAACGGTAATCTGGAGGGTAATATGTCTCGGAAATGTCAGTTGACAGGGAAAAAGGCGAATAATGGGATGGCTGTTTCCCACTCGCACCGCCGCACTCACAAGTTGCAGGAGGCGAATTTGCAGTGGAAACGGATTTGGTGGCCCCAAGGGAAGCGCTGGGTGAAGTTACATCTTTCTACGAAGGCGATTAAGACCATACAACTCAAGGGTTTGGATGCTCTGGCGCGGGAAGCTGGAATTAACTTGAACAAATATTAAATCGGCAATTAATACCATTTGGTTGAAAAGGCTGGTAATTTTTTGAGTGCGATCGCGTTAATTGATGCGATCGCACTCAATTTTTTTAGGGAACCGCACCGAGTAATACCAAATCCAGTTTACTACCCCCTTTATTGTCATTGTTCGCTGTGCTCCGCAATCGCAGAGACTAGGGGATTGCTTCGCGGAGTTCGCAATGACGGATTATTACTAATACAATCGCTCGCTATTTACTAAGATATGGTAACATTCCTCTAAGTTTACGAGCATTAGTGGTAGCGACAACTAATAATTTATTCATAGCTAATGGTTGACAACCATAACCATTAGATCTCTGCGATCTTGATGACGCAAGCATTATTAGCTCTAAGTTGAAACTTAATTGAGCGCAATATCTATATTTTACCCAATGAATACCCAAGATATTCCTTTAAACAGCGTTCACACAACTAATTTCCCAAATATTTTAACTCAACTTGGTATTTCCCTAGTTGTTTCCACTTACCAAGCAGGCAAGTTAATAGTTCTGCGTGCTGACAATAATAATACTATAAATACCCATTTTAGAACCTTCGATCGCCCAATGGGTTTAGCAGTAGATCGCGAAAAATTAGCCATTGGTACAGCTTACCAAATTATCGAACTTCGCAATGTCCCAGCAGTAGCGCCAAAGCTAGAACCAGTTGGCAAACATGATGCTTGTTATCTCCCTCGTCGCACTCATATTACTGGGGATATTGACATTCACGAAATGGCCTATGCTAATGATGAACTTTGGTTTATTAATACCCGTTTTTCTTGTTTATGTACCCTAGATCAAACTCATAGTTTTGTACCGCGATGGCGACCTCATTTTATTAATGCTTACGATCTCAGCGATCGCTGTCATCTTAACGGTTTAAGCATCCGCAACGATCGACCACAATATATTACAGCATTAGGAGAAACAAATGAAGCCGCAGGTTGGCGAAAAAACAAAGCTAATGGGGGGATTCTTATTGATATTTCCAGTAATGAAATCATCTGTCGTGGTTTATCTATGCCTCATTCTCCCCGCTGGTATCGGGAGGAACTTTGGGTATTAGAATCAGGAAATGGTAGTTTAGCTAAAGTTGACTTAAGTTCGGGAAATTTAACTACAGTTGCTCAAGTTCCTGGTTTCACTCGCGGTTTAGCTTTTTGGGAAAATTTAGCCTTTATTGGACTTTCACAAATTAGAGAAACCGCCGTTTTTAGTGGATTACCGATTACCAAAAGTCTCACGGAAAGGATTTGTGGCGTGTGGGTAGTCAATATTGACACTGGAGAAATTATTGCTTTCTTAAGATTTGAAAGTGGCGTACAAGAAATATTTGCTATTGGTATTATTCCCGGCTTTCTATTTCCCGAAGTCATTAACTGGGATGAGCAACTTTTAGGCACAACCTATATTTTACCCGATGAAGCACTTCAAGAAGTAGAACTAACTGAGAAGATTCTACAACCAGAAGATGCCGAATATTTACTCAATTTGGGCAATGATGCCTACAATCAAGGCAACCTGGAAGCTGCAATGCAGCAATATCAGAAATGCCTAGAACTTAAGCCAGATTATTTGATGGCCCGGTATAATTTGGGAGTGGTTTATTTAGAACAAGAACAATGGGAAGAGGCGATTATCGAATTAGAACAAGTAATTACCATAGATCCCAATCATGCCGAAGCTTACAATAATTTGGGTATAATTTCCCAGCACGAACATAGATTAAATGAAGCGATTGAATATTATCAAAAAGCAATTGCTATTCGCTACCAATTTCCTGATGCACATTTTAATTTAGGCATGGCTTTATTACAAATGGGAGAATATACCCAAGGCTTTGCCGAAAGCGAGTGGCGTTGGCAAACGAATAACTTTACACCTTTTATTTGTCCTCAACCTTTGTGGGATGGTAGCGATTTAAGCGGTCAAACTATTCTGATTCATACCGAACAAGGTTCGGGAGATGCAATTCAATTTATTCGCTATATTCCCCTAGTTGCTGAAAGTAGCTGTCGCATTATTTTAGTTTGCATTCCCGACTTAATGCCTTTATTTGCCACGATTCCTCACATTGACAAGATAATTCCGCCGGGAGATATTGCGACATCAGAATTTGATGTTTATGCTCCCTTAATGAGCTTACCTCATATTCTGGGTACAACTTTAGATACAATTCCGGCTCAAATTCCTTATTTAGAAGCAAGAGAGCAAAACGTTGTTTTCCCAATCCTGCATTCATCTGAGTCTAAAAAATTAAAAGTAGGAATTGTTTGGTGTGGGAGTCCTACTCATAAAAACGATCGCAATCGTTCTTGTAAATTAGATGATTTTGCGCCTATTTTGAATATAAAAGATGTGGATTTCTTTAGCTTGCAAAAAGTTACTAAGCCGACGGATTTAGCAAAATTGCAAGAATTTAATGTCTGCGATCTAAGTTATTATCTGAGAGATTATGGAGATACGGCAAGAGCGATCGCGCAACTAGATTTAGTAATTACTGTGGATACTTCTGTTGCTCACTTAGCCGGAGCATTAGGTAAGCCAGTTTGGACTTTACTATGCTATAGTCCCGATTGGAGATGGATATTAGAAAGAAATGATACTCCTTGGTATCCGACGATGCGACTATTTCGGCAATCGCAACCGCGAGATTGGGTGGAAGTATTTAATCGCGTTGCTGAAGCATTAAATGGGTTGGTAGGAGATTAAAAATTGTCAATATTAAGGTAACTATGACTACACTTAGCGTCACAACAACCAACGACTAGCAGCATCGCGAATTTAATTATTAATCCTGGCCCTGATGGCAAGATTAGTTTGCGAGAGGCGATCGCGGCAGCCAATAATACTACAGGTACGGATGCGATCGCCCTTGCTAATACGCTAGACATTACCGATTCAGTCAGTATTAACGCGGCCCAGGGGCAACTAATTTAACCGTTAGCGGCAACAATGCCGTGCAGGTATTCAATATTTTCGGTGCGGGGGTAATAGTAAATATTGACAGCTTAACTATTGCGAATGGCAATAGCGCATTCAATGGGGCTGGGATTAGTGTGGGAACAAGCACCACCCTGAATTTGAGTAATAGCACTGTCAGCGGCAATTCGGCTAATTACAGCGGCGGCGGGAACTGGAACGCCTTTAGGACTTACGAATTGACAAATGGGAAAATTTTCAGCATATTCAGCAACAAAATTCTGACCACAGGATCAGTTCGGCCATTTTTACCCAACGGTTGTCTTTTGACAACCTTCCTTCAAAGGGGAGTTCAAAGTCGAAGGGTTCCCTGGGAACAGACTCAGCTTTTCTGTACATGGTGAGGGAGGGTGATGCAAGGCTTTTGACCTATTTTACCTGTTTTTCTTGCACCATACTCTCGCTCCGCGATCGCATCACCCAGACTGCATCACCTCCGGGTACTGATTCAGCAAGCCCTAGTTAAAACCAACAACTAACAACTAACAACTAACAATTACAGCCGATATTGTTGCCAGAGTAAACTCGCGGCTCGATGCAGTAGGGAATGCCGATAAACTAAGCCATTCATATCATCACAATAGCCGCCACCGATCGCGCAAGCAACTGGGTATCTACCAGCCAAACAAGTAGATAAAACCTGCATATCTCGCCTAAATAAACCAGTATCAGTTAATGCTAACTTCCCCAGTTTATCGCCCTTGTGCGGATCGACACCTGCATCGTACAAAACTAGATCGGGATTGACATCTGACAGCAAATCTGGTAAATATTTAGCTAATGTCTGAAGATATTCGTCATCTTCCATACCTACAGGTAAAGATACATCTAAATCGCTTTGTTGTTTAGTTCCCGGAAAGTTGACTTCGCAGTGCATTGAAAAAGTAAATACGCTCGAATCGTCTTGGAAGATTACAGCAGTTCCGTCTCCCTGATGCACGTCTAAATCGACAATTAATACTTTCTGTACTAAACCCATTTTTTGCAGAAGACGAGATGCGATCGCTAAATCGTTAAAGATACAAAAACCAGAACCATAACTAGGAAAAGCATGGTGAGTTCCTCCAGCAGTATTGCAAGCTATACCGTGAGAAATCGCTAATTGAGCTGTGAGAATAGTACCCCCTACAGCGATGCAAGTACGGTTTGCCAAAGCGGGACTCCAAGGTAAACCGATTCGCCGTTGTGCTTTAGCGTCCAATGTTCCATTATAATAAGCTTGAACATAATCAGGCTCGTGGACTAACTCAATCCACTCTCGCTTTGGAAGTGTTGGTAGGTGAAACTGCGATCGCACAGCTACTCCATCGGCCAACAGCATCTCGGAAAGCAACTGAAACTTTGCCATCGGGAAGCGGTGTCCCGGCGGTAGTGGGGCAACGTAATCATTGTGATAAACAATGGGTAATTCCATGTAAAATATTTTAGAGGCATTCACTTCTAATCTTCAAGCTCAAAGCTAAAATCTAAAATCTGACATCATTTAAAATGTATGGAACTTTTAACAGTCTGGCAGCACGGCAGTCATAACCCAGAAAATACTAATAACTTAGATATTATTCGCCACTGGTGGGCAAATCTCAATGGTAAAGAAGTTAACTGGGTGGAACGGCTAATACCTCAAATCGGGGGGATGAGTGAAGTTAACTGGCAATCTCAAAGATTCGATCAAATATTTGTGATTGTGAATCCCGAAATTCGGGGCGGCGATACGCTCTATTGGTATAAACCAGATTCTCCTTTAGAACACAGCCAGATAGCTCAAAAACTTGAATTAGATAATCTCAAACAGCATTTATACATTTATCCTCAGTCTGAGTCGGAACTGGCGATTCGCGTAGAACTCCATCAATTTGAATATCAGACTATTGAACTACAAAATGTTGAAATTACCTTTAAAGAAAAAGAAGTTATGACCCTGCGAGATGTAAAACAGCAACTTGAAGTGAAAGTTACTTTAACTCCAATTAATCTTAATTTACTTAAAGAGTGGCTATTATAGGATAGAATTTGTAACGCCACCCTCTGGGTGATAAAGATACCCCCCAGAGGTCGGCGTTACGTAAATTAGCAAAATTAAAGATTAAAATTATAGTAGTTAATTAAAATTCAGAGAAAGCTGTGACGACACAACAATTAACACCGATCGGTACCTTTGAAAAACTGTTTTGGACTTGGAAAGACCATAAAATTCAGTATACAGTTCGGGGAACCGGGCGGCCGTTGGTACTGATTCACGGTTTTGGTGCTTCTATTGGACACTGGCGGAAAAATATCCCTGCGATCGCAGATGGTGGCTATCGAGTATTCGCCCTAGATTTACTGGGATTCGGCGGATCGGATAAGCCCAACCTCGATTACAGTCTAGAATTGTGGCAAGAAATGGTTAAAGATTTCTGGGCCGAACATATTCAAGAACCGACTGTATTTGTGGGTAATTCCATCGGCGCTTTACTGAGTTTGATGGTAGTCGCCAATCATCCAGAAATTGCTGCTGGTGGGGTTTTGATTAACTGTGCGGGGGGACTCAATCACCGCCCCCACGAACTGAATTTACCGCTACGGACTGTGATGGGGATTTTTACCAATATAGTGCGATCGCCTGCCTTTGGGCCATTCCTTTTTAACCGCATCCGTCAGAAAAACCGCATCCGCAGCACCTTAAGTCAAGTTTACAGCAACCCCGAAGCGATCACCGACGAACTCATAGAAATACTCTATACACCCTCCTGCGATCGCGGAGCTCAGCAAGTTTTCGCCTCCATTCTCAGTGCTCCTCCCGGCCCTCAACCATCAGAATTGTTGCCGAAAGTCAAGCATCCTTTATTGGTAATCTGGGGAGCAGATGACCCTTGGACACCAGTTACAGGGGCAAAGGTTTATCAGGAGTTGGCGGAGCTCGGTAAACCCGTCCAGTTTATTTCTATCCCCAAAACGGGCCATTGTCCCCACGACGAGCGACCCACTGAGGTTAATTCTTTGATTTTGCAATGGTTAGACCAATTGCCCTCAGCCCTTTAACCCCTTGCGCTGTCTGGCTTTAAGGGATTTTAGGAAAAAACTTTCAAAAAGGGCTTGACAAAACTAGGATACCTTCGGTTATAGTTAGTCTCGTGTGAGGAGCGAACCAGTAAGAGCACCGAGACGAAACACGGCCAGTCGTCGGTGCTCTTTCTGTTGGAAGGTCAAAAATTTGACGACCTGCGTAAGTCCTAATGGCTAATGGCTAATTGCTAATGGCTAATGGCTAATTGCTAATTGCTAATTGCTAATTGAAGACAGGCTAATTACCCATCCTCCCCATCCTCCCTCGCTCCCCTATTTTCCCTATCTTCCCCATCCTCCCCCATCTTCCCCCTCTCTTACCCTAGCCCCTAGCCCCTAGCCCCTAGCCCCTTCTTCTTCCCCTAGCCCCTAGTTATAAAAGCACAAATTCTTCGATCGCGGCCGCTACACCATCTTCTTCTACAGTCGGTGCTACCCATTGCGCGATCGCCTTGACTTCATCCGGGGCATTGCCCATCGCTACACCAATGCCTGCATAGGAAAGCATTTCCAAATCATTAAAATTATCGCCGATCGCCATCACATTCGCCGATTGCAACCCCAAAATTTCTTCAGCTAGGTAGCGAAGTGCAGCCCCCTTACTAACTAAGGGATTGGCAGCTTCAAAAAAAGTAGCCACTGATGTTGTTAAATAAAGTTCGGCTGGGGTGTAAATCTGGCGTAAATTGCTGAGAAGATTCGCGATCGCCTCTGGATCGTCGCATAAAGCTAAAATTTTAGTGGGTTCGGTATCCAGCACAGATCGCAGATCGCCGACAGCGATAGGTTGAATTTCCGAACGCTGGGCGTAGATTTGAGTAGCAGTCGTGATTTCCCGGACGTAAAGTTGGTCATTAATGTAGAAATGGACAGAAAGAAGCGATCGCAATGCAGGTTGTTCAAAATAATCAAGGAGTGCGATCGTCTTTTCTTTTGTGACTGGCAAATGGGACAGAATTTTTCCCGTAATCGGGTCTTGAATCCACGCGCCTTGATAGCAAATTAATGGTAAGCTGGAGCCGACAGTTTGATGAAAGCGGAGAGCAGAGCGGTACATCCTTCCAGTAGCCACTACAACTTTGATTCCCTGAGCTTGAGCAGCAAAAATTGCCTGTGTAACCCGTTCGCGGATCTCGTTAGACTCACCTGCGATCGTACCATCAATATCCACCGCCAAAAGTTGAATGTCAGCAGCGCTTACAGGAGTCGATTTCGTCGCTGGGTTAGGGAATGCTAAATTCTGCATGATTGTTTTTTGGTATTTCAGTCGCTAATAGAGATTTTAAAGAAGCGACTGCCCAACCATAGATAAATTTTACAAAAAAAACGCGATTGCCCTCAAATATGTCTTCCGGCTTAGGGCACCCGTTAAAAATTTATCAAAAAAATCTAAGGCTTATACCTTAAGTAGGTTGAGTTAGCCACAAAACCCAACCTACCATAACTTAATCACAACTTACGCCTTAAAATCAGAAACTTTACCAACCGCCTATATTTTCTTATATAAAAAATGACTTCAACCAATATCCTCTCCCCCCTCATTTTAAGCAGGGCTGTTTCATTTTTTCTCTCCTAAAAGGAGAGGGGAGACTCGGCATAATTCCTGAGATTAGATACCAGCACTCGGAGCAGAGTCAGTACCCATCGGTAGCACAATACCGCGCAGAAAATCAATTTGCTGCTGAAAATCCATAGACTGGATTTGTCCTAATAAAACTTTGCCTTCTTGGGGAAGTTCATAGTCAGAAGGTACAGGAATAATAGTTCCCTCATCCATACCTTGAGCTAGGAAATACCAAAAAGCCAACTTAGTTTCAGGACTCATAGAACCATACATACGGCTCAACTGAGAATTGCCTTTTGAGGCAATATCGCGCATCACTTGTAGCTGTTCTTCGTGAGGCAATTCCTTAACTTGCTCGAACAAACCCTGAGCAATTTCAGAACCGGAAGCACCCGGAGCTGCTGGCGTTATAGACTTGCCAAGTTCAGTATAAACAAACCATAGCAAACCTAACTGATCGTCTATGCTCAAGCCATTAAGAGCTTCTTTTCCTCGATCGTAAGCGCTAACAGTAGTAAAAGTCATTTCAGCCTCCAAAAAATTATAACTTATTCAGTTTTCTCTTTTACTTAAGAAAACTGTTTTTGTTCCTTTACGAAAGTTAACGAATAAATCATGAAGGTTGAATCCTACTTAAGGAAGATATGATCCCCCTTGGTAATCGGGGAGCAACAAGTAAAAATTCTCAAAAAATTTATAACTAAAGATAGAAGTAATTAGGTGATAGCTTCATAATTAACTCCCGGTCTTATTGCTTTATGTCTTGGCTGACTTGTAAAATAGTTCGCAAATCATACAACAATTCTAGCGCATTCAACCGGAAGTAATTATTTGAGGACAGTTCTCTCAATTAAGATTCCCTTGAACTCTGGCCAAAACGAGCTAATAATTCCTCACGATTAAGCTGCATAATCAGTTGCGTGATTTCCAATGGTTCTAGTTGAATCAACGGCTCGATTATTTGGACTAATTCTTCATCTACAGCGCCAAATTTGACTTGTAGCATACTCTCAACCATCAGGCGTTGGTTTCGTTCGACACCTTGTTCGATACCTTGCTGGATACCTTGCTGGATACCTTGCTGAGTCGCATCTTCTAGCCGTTGTAAATAAAGTGGTGACAGTTCCATAATTAACTCCCGATCTTCTCGATCTATGTCTTGGCGGACTTCTAAAATAGTTCGCAAGTTATACAACAATTCTAGCGCATTCAACCGGAAGTAATTATTTGAGGACAGTTTTATCAATTAAGATTCCCTTGAACTCTGGCCAAAACGAGCTAATAATTCCTCACGATTAAGCTGCATAATCATTTGCGTTATTTCCAATGGTTCTAGTTGAATTAACGGCTCGATTATTTGGACTAATTCTTCATCTAAAGCGCCAAATTTGACTTGTAGCATAGTCTCAACCATCAGGCGTTGGTTTCGTTCGACACCTTGTTCGATACCTTGCTGGATACCTTGCTGGATACCTTGCTGGATACCTTGCTGGGTCGCATCTTCAAGCCGTTGTAAATAAAGTGGTGACAGTTCCATAATTAACTCCCGATCTTCTCGATCTATGTCTTGGCGGACTTCTAAAATGGTTCGCAAGTTATACAACAATTCTAGCGCATTCAACCGAAAAGAGTTATCTGAGGGCAGTTCTATCAATTCAGCAATGGCTTGTTTTTGCACATTTCCTTTCCCTAAAACTCTCAGCCACAGGGTTTCTGGAGTGCGAGGGAGTTGGTGAATAGCAATAATTGCTGCTTTCAGAGATGCACCCAGAAAATAAACTCCATTTACCCAATTTTCCGGTTCAGGAATCGCTCTAAATCCTGCTAACAGTGAGTCAGAAACCGTTGGTGACAGTATCCAGAGTAAGGGCAAATCTGATTCTGCAATTCGAGTATTTTCTCTAGCTGCTTGCCGTTCAAATTCGGCGTGTAAGTCAAATAATTTGCCCAGACAACTCCGAATTTCTCCAGGTTGAACTGGACTGCGGAATGGTTCAAATACAGCAGGTTTGGCTGCGATTTTACCCAGAAGACCGAGAGCTGTTGCTTCCACTTCCGGTTGGGATTTAGGAGCAAATAAAATGTCAATCTGCCTAACTTCTCCCGCAATATCCCGGCTGGTTTCTATGTTACCGAGAGGACTCAATAATTCCTTGAGATACTGTTTAGCAAATTGGTCATGGATGAATCGGGTCATTTTTAATTTGTTACTAACTCAAATAAATTTTATCAGATGCGGCGCGTAAATCCTGATAAAATAAACATCTGTTCTATAAAGGAAACCACCCATGCGACTCTCTCAAATGCTCTTCGCTACTCTGCGGGAAGAACCCGCAGAAGCAGAAATCCCCAGTCACAAACTATTACTACGTGCAGGTTACATTCGTCGCATCGGTAGCGGTGTCTATGTTTATCTCCCCCTGCTGTGGCGAGTGCTCAAAAAAGTCTCACAGATAGTCCGCGAAGAAATGGACGCTACCGGCGCTCAAGAATGCCTTCTACCTCAACTACAACCTGCTGAATTGTGGCGAGAATCTGGACGCTGGGACACATATACCAAGGCAGAAGGTATCATGTTTGCTCTCACAGATAGACAAAATCGTGAATTAGGACTAGGGCCAACTCATGAAGAAGTAATTACCACAATTGCCAAAGATATGATTCGTTCCTATCGGCAATTACCCCTGCACCTTTACCAAATTCAAACCAAATTTAGAGATGAGATTCGCCCTCGTTTTGGGTTAATGCGCGGTCGCGAATTCATTATGAAAGATGGCTATTCTTTCCATAAAGATGAAGAAAGCCTGAAAAAAACTTATCAGGATATGGCACAAGCTTATAGCAATATGCTACGCCGTTGTGGTTTGGAATTCAGAGGAGTAGATGCCGATTCTGGGGCGATTGGGGGTTCCGGTTCCCAGGAATTCATGGTATTAGCAGAAGCTGGTGAAGATGAAGTGCTTTATACTGAAGATGGTCAGTATGCAGCTAATGTAGAAAAAGCTGTTTCTCTGCCTGCTGATGCTGAACCATCACGTTTTACGAGTTATGAAAAATCCGAAACTCCGGGAACGGAAACGATAGAAAAACTTTGTAAATTTTTCAAGTCTTCCCCTACCCAAGTGGTAAAAAATGTGCTTTACCAGGTAGCTTATGACAGCGGTATCATCGTCTTGGTACTGGTAATTATTCGAGGAGACCAGGACGTAAATGAGGTAAAATTGGTAAATGAATTAACCAAATTAGCTGAGAAGTACCAAGCAAAAACCATTCTTTCTCTGACAGTTCCCGACGCAGAAGCACAACAGAAATGGGCAGCGAAACCTTTGCCTTTAGGTTATATTGCACCTGACATCGCAGATGATTACATTGCTAGCAGTAAACAGGTGCATCCTCAGTTCTTGCGGTTAGTAGATAAAACAGCAGTTGACTTAGAAAATTTTATCACTGGTTCTAACGAATCCGGCTACCACGTTGTCGGTGCAAATTGGGGTAAAGAATTTCAATTGCCAGAAAAAGTGGTGGATGTAAGGAAGGCTAAAAAAGGCGATCGCGCTCTCCACAACCCCGCACAAACCTTACAAACTGCCAGAGGAATTGAAGTAGGTCACATCTTCCAACTTGGCACTAAATACTCACAAGCAATGGGCGCTACCTATACGAACGAACAAGGGGAAGAAATACCCTTAGTGATGGGTTGTTATGGTCTTGGTGTTTCTCGCTTAGCTCAATCTGCCGTAGAGCAATCTTACGACAAAGATGGGATAATTTGGCCAGTGGCGATCGCACCTTACCAAGTTATCATTTCTATCCCCAACATTAGCGACGCTCAACAGATAGAAGTTGCAGAAAAACTTTACACAGAACTCAATCAAGCTGGCGTTGAAACTCTGTTAGATGACCGCGATGAACGCGCAGGTGTTAAATTCAAAGATGCTGATTTAATTGGAATTCCCTACCGGATCGTTACGGGTCGTTCTCTCAAACAAGGTAAAGTTGAAGTTGTCGAAAGAGCCGCCCATAAATCTCATGAAATTGCCATTGATGATGTAAAATCCACTCTTATGCAGTGGATTAGTACAGCATTAAAATGAGCTTTTTTAACAAATATGGTCGGCCCGCACTCTGGGCATTCCTAATTTATATGCCTTTTGCTGATACCGTTACCTACGCGATCGCAGGCGGGAATGTCCTGTTTAATTTTGCCAAAGATATCCTTTATATCATCGCCCTGATTGGCATAATTGAACTCTGGCAAAAACAGCGACTTTTCCTGAGTGCAGCTAAACCTATGGCAGCACCTCTTGGTGTTTTGCTAGGGACTTGTGCAGTAACGCTAATTTTAGCTAATGGCAATCCGCAACTAGCCGCCCCAGCCTCAGAACATCCTATTTTAATGGGAATAATCGGCTTAAAAGCTCTGATTTGGTACATACCACTGATTCTGTGCGGCTATTACCTAATTCGCGACAAACAGGATTTATTTTTCCTAACTCGCCTGCACGTTATCCTCGCTCTCACTTGTTGCGGTCTTGGATTCATGCAATACTTATTATTAGCTACAGGTGTATGTCCTAGCACTCGTAGTTACATTGGAGACGAGTTATTTAAAGCAAGTCTAAATGCTAGATGTTTTGTCGGTGGTTCTCTCATTTTTAACCCCGAACTAGGTTTGATCCGCTTGCCAGGAACATTTTTTTCACCTTTACAATGGGGCGGGTTTTTGATGGCGAATAGCTTTTTTACTTTTGCTTCCGCCGTCACCGATCCAGTTCGCCGTTGGCGATTAGTGAGTTTTGCTGCTCTTGCCTGCGTCTTCTTTTCTGGTGTGATTTCCGGTCAAAAAAATGTTTTGTTATTTTTACCCCCCATGTTAATTATACTATTAAATATATCCAGTGGGGTAAATCTATTTAAGCGGTTAATTTTGCTGAGTGCTGGCATATTAACTTTGTTAACAATTTGGACAGTTACGCCGGATTCTGTCAGCAATTTGAATAGTTTTTTTGCTAGCGAATTGATTGTCTCTCAATCCCATCAGCCAATTAATGAAATGCCGGGATTGTTAGGAAATGGTTTGGGAAGAGCGACGGAGGCGGCCAGTCTCTTCGGTCAAACTCAGCTAATAGCAAGTTACTATCGGAAAGTGCTTTATGAACTCGGTTTCTTTGGCTTTTTTGGTATCATTGGGCTGGTTTCAACAGTGAGCTTTTTAACTTTTCAAGCTTATCATGATGCTAGCGATCGCAGTTTACGCCGCTTAGGAGTTTGTCTTTGGGTATTTATCCTATTTGTCAGTTACAATACCTACTATTCTCCGCTAGATGTTGACCCGGTGGCAGTTTATTATTGGTTGTTTGCTGGCGTACTTTTCAAGTTGCCTCAGTTGGATGAAGATTGGTAATTCGTAATTGCTAATTGCTAATTGCTAATTGCTAATTGCTAATTACCCATCTTCCCATCTCCCCCATCCTCCCTATCCTCCCCATCTTTCCCTAGTCCCTAGTCCCTAGCCCCTAGTCCCTTTAGATCAAGCACTACCTAAAGGTAACAATAACCTCACTACAACCATCCCATCATCTAATAGTTCCATATAAAGATTCCCGCTCATTTGTCGTACTACTCGCTGACAAATAATTAAATGCTGACCGGGAGGTTTCTCTAAAGTAGAAGAAAGTAATATATCGCGAGGTGTACCGCTATTAAAGTCACTAATTAACTGCGGCTCTACATTACCATTATCTGCGATCGCTAATTCTAACCACTGTTCATCTAAACGCTTACAGCGAATCTCGATTTTTCCTCCCGATACCGAACGGCGGCAAGCGATTACTAATAATTCATAAACTACCAACTCTAACTTAATACTGTCTCCGCGAATGCTTAAAACTTGTCCAGAAGGTAGCGCCGAATTACTTTCTCGATAAACTTGTAACTGAATATTAGATTGCTTCACTAGCAAGTCTACACGCTCAAGCGATCGCCTCAACAAACTAGCCACCGCAATCACTTCCACTGCATTGTGTAACCGCCACTGTTCCTGCTTCAGCAATAAATTAGTCGAGGCTAGAGCATTCCCAATCTGCCGTAAAAGCTGCTGATAGCGCAAAGTTGTCAAAGTATCCTTCTGTTCCTTCCCCGGTAAAGCCGCAGATTGGCTTAACTCTCCCAACTGCTTCACCCCCGACCCCACAGTACGATAAAGTTCCTCCAAACGGCGCTGTTTGTACCAATTGAGCCATTCCAATTCCTCTCGCTGTGATTCCAGTGTTGCTTGTACAGTCAAGTAGCGACGCGACCAAGCTAACTGAGCTGCCAAAATACTCAATAAATCCACCGAAAGTTCTGGCCAGGGACGACCTTGAGCATCGGCGGCTAAGACAATTCCCGTTGGTTCGTGTTCCGGGGCCGTCCGCAGCGCTACCACCAGAATTTGACTAATACCGGGACTGCGGAGCCACCGTTTAGTTGCCAGTGGTAAATCGCTCATATTCAGATGCAGCATTCCACTAGCTTTGAGAGCATTTTGAATCAAAAAATCTGTCTGAACTGGAATATCCACATTCAGATTCAGTGCAAACAAAGGACTAGCAGCAGCACTGGCGGCAATTTGTCCCTCTTTTGCCCCCGCAGTCCAGGTTATTAAAGCTACCAGAGGACAACCTACGGCCTCGGCAATGTGCTGAGTAAAGCTACGCTCTAGCTGCTTTTGAGGTATGTTTTCGCGTGAGTTTGATTCTCCTCCAGAGAATTGTTGCAGGAGTTGGTCTGAGTGTGCCTGCCACAAAATCGCTAAACCTGATTCTAGGGTTTGGTAAAATTTGTGTTGGTTTTGGATTTGTTGCTGAAGTTCCCACTGGTGGATAATTAGGCCGAGCTGTTGACTGGCGATCGCTACCAATTCTCGCTCAGATCGGTTCCAAGTTCGTGCCGCATCGTGACCAATAACCACCAAACCTTCCACAGAGTTTAAATTGGTATTTTCTTTTTCTTCCTTCTTCCTTCTTCCTTCTTCCTTCTTCCTTCCAGTGCTGCAAACCAAAAGCGATCGCGCCCCCTGTTCCCCCAAAGCATCTCGCCAAGCTGCCAATCGCTTGTCCTCTTCCCAATTTTCGATCGCCATTGGTTGGGCACTTTCTTCAAACACCTTAAGTTCTGACGCATCCAAAGCTTTCAAGGGAGACGCTAACTTGCGGCGATTGGGAGGTTGATTCTGCCAGATAATTTCAAACTGACCCCGATCCGGTTCCCGTAGCAGTAGCAAAAAGTGTTCGGCGCTGAGGCGATCGCATAATTTCTCGGATGTAGTTTTCAAAGTCTCCAACCAATCAGCATCACTATAAATAGCACGAGCCACCCCAGCAGTTAAATCGCGATCGAGTTCAACTTGTCGAATCTTATCCTCCATCTCCGACAGAGGAGCCGTCAGACCTACCAATTGAGCCGCACCCCGCAGATAACTTTTTTCATCTTCCTGCCAAATCCGAGGTTCATTCGCCTCCACCGCCAAAAAGCCCAAAAGCTCTGTTTCCAAGATAATCGGAGCCGCCAATAGGGAACGAGCGCGAATTTGCTGCATCAGTCGCCCCGTAACTTCGCTTCTGAGGGAACTGTGGGACTCTCCAATCCAGACAATTTGCTCGTTAGCAAGAGCCTGATAAAATCCCCCCAAATCTTGCACCGTGATCCCACTTGCTGGTCTGTTACCCGCTCCCAAACCGGGCGCAACCTGACGGTTACTGACTCTACGCCAGAAATAGCGCCGTTCGCGCTCGAACCAGTAAACATTCGTCCGTGCTGGTTCGATAAATTGGTGGGTTTGCTCGACTACTGCCTGTAGACAGCGATCGAGGGAGCGGATTTTGCCCAACTGCGAAATCAGCGTTAGCAGCGGTTCGTCGGGATGCCTCGCCTGTTGTCGCTGCCAATCTGCCTCGATTTGGTACAGCGCCGCCGCCAGCGCCCCAAAAATCACGCTCATCTGTGCTTTTTCCCCAGCTTTGGGTGACAAACCCCAGGTTTCAGAACCGAGCAAAACCACGCCGTAGCAGCGATCCTTGTAGCGGAGGGGGAAGATGATAGTACCCCGCACATCGAAGGTCTGAGCAGCTTTGCGCCATTCTCCCGCCCGTGTTTCTTCTCGCAAGTCGGGGATGCTGACGGGCCGAAGCTGAATCACGACTTGCTCTAGCAAGTCTCCGGGATTGAGGGTAAACCGTTGCTTGAGAAATGTAATCTCACCTTTGGGTACAATCCCTCCTTTGCCAAACAAGCGATGACCTGTGCGATCGTACAAACCAATCCAAATTACTTGGTAGTCCTCGAACTCCGTTTGCAGGTAATTTAGGGTTGCCTCCAGTAAAACGTCTACATTCTCTTCTTCTCTGAGGGTTTGGAGGACGCGCTCTAAGCTAATGATTTGTTCCTCAATATCCTTCTGCTTTTGTTGCTCGTCCATTGCTAGCTATCCCCCAAACTGTGTAGAATTACAAATTGAAAATTAAAAATGTAAGAACGAATAATAATGATTAGCAATAATACCTAATAGTAGAATTAATACTTTGGGGCTATTTTTCTTTCATTTTTTATTTTTACTTACTTTTTGCTGACTTAATTACTCTAGGATAGATAACTTGGATATTTATAAATTGGCTCTACGCCCTCTTTTATTTTCTGGATTAAAAGCCGATCCTGAGTGGCTGCACGATCGCCTGATGGAAATAATCGACTTTTTGGGTAAAGCTGATAGTAGTGGGCCAGTGCGTCCGCTTCTAGTTCAATTAGAGCAATCTTTGGGTAAGAAAGATACTCGTCTAGAACAAACCCTCTGGGGACTGAGGTTTAAAAATCCTGTGGGTTTGGCTGCGGGTTTTGATAAAAATGCTTTCGGGGCTGGTATTTGGGAAAGCTTTGGTTTTGGCTTTGCGGAAATGGGCACTGTAACTTTGCAAGCTCAACCGGGGAATCCTCGCCCTCGCTTGTTTCGCTTGGGGACGGATAGTGCAGTCTTAAATCGTATGGGGTTTAATAATCAAGGCGCAGTCGCGATCGCAACTCGCTTAGAAGGATTGAGGAGAGGGGAGCGGGGGAGCGGGGGAGCGGGGGAACTCTTGAGCGGGGGAGCAGGGGAGCAGGGGAGC
>NZ_CACA01000078.1:0-2992 GCF_000180455.1 Kamptonema sp. PCC 6506 | reverse complement strand
AAATTACTCTCAATTACTTGGCGGTACTGACTTTTTGGCTTAACTCCCTTGAGTTCTTCCACCAAAGCTTTATCCTTAAAAAATTGGATCGTCGGCGTACCGACGACACCAGCATTTTCAGCAATGTCTGGGTCTTGCTCGATGTCAATTTCCACATAGTGAATTTTGCCCTCAAACTCATCGGCGACTTTACTCAAAATTGGCTTGAGAGTATGGCAAGGGCCGCAGGTAGGTGAGGAGTATTTCACCATAATTAGGCGATCGCTATCGTGAAACAACTTCCGTAAAGCATAACCCCCTAAATGCCGCGTCGCAGCTAGATCGAAAGTTTCCTCCGTCTGAGCAACCTTATTTTCAGGCTTCTCAACGGGCTTTTCGGATTCCTCAAGTTGTTTGAATTCCTGGGCTAAGCCCTGCGCCGATAGCCACCTTTCCGCCAACATTGCCCCCATGCAACCACTACCAGCAGCAGTGATTGCTTGCCGAAACTCGTGGTCTTGGACATCGCCGACAGCGTAAACGCCTTCAACGCTAGTTTCTACTCCACCGTGCCGAGTCGCAATATAACCCAGCTCGTCTAATTCGATCTGGCCTTTGAAAATCTCAGTATTAGGCGTGTGACCGATCGCGTAGAACAAACCCTTAACCAGCAAATCGCTTTCTTCGCCAGTCTTGAGGTTCTTAATCCTGATGCCATCCATCTTCTCCCCAGGCACGCCCAAAACATCCACCGCCTCCGTGTTCCAGTGTACGGTAATTTTCGGGTTGCTCAAAACGCGGTCTTGCATGGCTTTAGAAGCTCGCATCTCTTCGCGCCGCACTAACATATGTACGTGAGAGCCATACTTAGTCAGGTAAATTGACTCTTCGGCGGCCGTGTCACCGGCCCCAATTACAGCCAAGTCAACGCCTTTGAAAATCGGTGTCGCACCGTCGCAAATGGCACAGGCGGAGATACCGTGACTCCAGAATGTATGTTCGCTCGGCAAGCCTAACCGTTTCGCCGTTGCTCCCGTAGCGATGACAATGGTGTGGGCTTTGATTTCCCGTTCCTCGGAGCGGATTGTAAACGGGCGATCGCTTAAGTCAACGGAAATTACGTCTTCGGTGTAGAGTTCGGCCCCCCACCGCACTGCCTGAGCTTTCATCCGATCCATTAATTCCGGCCCCGTAATCCCTTCAGGGAAACCGGGGAAGTTCTCAACTTCGGTGGTGGTCATCAATTGACCGCCGGGGATGCCGCCCATTTGATAGCCTTCAAAGACTACGGGTTTGAGGTTGGCTCGGCCTGCGTAGATCGCGGCTGTGTAGCCAGCAGGCCCTGAGCCGATAATTACTAAATTTTCTACGGTTGGGTTGGTCATAGTTCTTAGTCAAACTCATAACGACTTCGCTTAATTCTGATTATAGCGGATTTTGAGGGTGCGATCGCTATTTCTCTAAAATGTTTGATTTACTCCGCGCCTATACCACATTTAAACTTTTTAAGGCAGACTTTGGGACAAACGATAAGAATAAATAATAAAAACTGCATAGTTATTTTAAATATTAAAATTTTGTAATCATTAAGAAATGTAAATACTACAGAAATTATTGACACTATTCTCAATTATGAGACGTATTTACAGCGTTTGAGGGCTATGGTATGATTTTCATAATCAAGGGAGCAGTGTATTAAATTTAAACCAAAAATCAAAAAATCCTCTGAAACCCCCTTAAAACTGTCCAACCTGCCAAGTCAACCTATGCAAAAATCAAATTCTACCCATGCAAAAACCGCAATCAAATTGTAAATAATTATTGCGATTTCTCTGGTTGATTTGATAAGATTGCACTTTTATGTTATATTTTTATGTTTTTTAAGGTAATACCGCCCTCGCTTGCAGTCAATTACCGTCCAGAGGGCGGCGTGACGATTAATATAGGTAAGTAAAAATGGAGAAAACTAAGATATTATTTGTCTGTAGTCAGAACAAGCTAAGAAGCTTGACGGCTGAAAAGATGTATGAAAATAGTAATTATGCAGTCAAATCAGCAGGCACAGAAAAAGGAGCAAGAACCAGAGTTACAGAAGGGATGATTGGGTGGGCAGATTTAATATTTGTGATGGAGAAGCGACACAGCGATCGCCTTCGCAGTAAATTTCCAGAAAGTCTGGCAGGAAAAAAAATCATTTGCCTGCATATCCCCGATAATTACGAATATATGGAACCTGAGTTAATAGAAATTTTAGAAGCCAAACTCAGCCCCTATATCGAACTGCCAAATAACCAGAAAGATTTTATGCAGCGAGTGCTCGAACCGGAAGTAATGGACACCTGGGAAGAAGCAGTTGAGTACGACTCAATGGATTTCACAGAAGTTAATACAGATTTTGCCGAACTTGCCATAAAATTAGGGCCAATCGCGGGTAAAATTTTGGATGCTGGCACAGGTACGGCTCGTATCCCGATAATTATGCGTCAAATGCGGCCCCAATGGCAGGTAATTGGCATCGACTTGTCCGCAAATATGTTAAAAGTGGGTCAGGAAAATGTGGAAAAAGCAGGGATGCGATCGCAGATTCAGTTAGAGCTAATAGATGCAAAAAAAATGCCCTATCCAGACAATCACTTCGATCTGGTTGTTTCCAATAGTATTATCCATCATTTGCCCGATCCCTTACCATTTTTAGCAGAAGTCAAGCGAGTACTTAAACCCAATGGCGGGATACTTTTGCGAGATTTACTTCGACCTTTTGACAAGGAAGCACAAGAGAATTTAGTAGAGATGTATGCATGGGAGTGCAACCCCCATCAACAAAAATTATTTAGTGATTCTCTACAGGCAGCGTTTACTATAGAAGAAGTGGAAGTAATGATACAATCTGCGAAGTTAGAAAGCGTAAAAATTTATCAATCTTCCGATCGGCATTGGACAGCCGAACGGTATTGGAATTAAGGTCTAAGGCAGATAGAAGAGGGGCTAGGGGCTAGGGGCTAGGGGCTAGGGA
>NZ_CACA01000079.1:0-5507 GCF_000180455.1 Kamptonema sp. PCC 6506 | reverse complement strand
ACGTATTTCTACGCTGCTTAACTAACTCCGCCGCTAACTCCAAAGCTGCGATCGTACTACTAGGATCTGCCACACCTTTACCAGCAATATCAAAGGCAGTACCATGATCGGGAGAAGTGCGAATAAATGGCAAACCAATTGTAGTATTCACCGCCCGATCGAAAGCCATTAATTTAACAGGAATCAACCCTTGATCGTGGTACAATGCTAAATAAGCATCGTGAGCATTACCTCCTTTGCCATACCAAGCTTGACCGGGTTTTACCCACATTGTATCTGGTGGTATGGGGCCATCTAACTGCACATCAGAAAGGCGATCGCGTTCCGTCTCCAACCAAGGAATTAACCAATATTTCTCCTCGTTTCCCAATTGTCCGTTTTCGCCACTGTGAGGATTTAAACCCGCAATCGCAATTCGAGGTTTTTCTAATCCGAAATCTTCCCGCAAACACTTCACTAACAAGTCAAGTTTAAGGCTAAGTAAATCTGCCGTTAAAGCATCGGCAACTTGACGAAGTGGAATATGTGTGGTAGCAAGTAAAGTACGAAGTAACCAACCACTATGGGGAGATTTGGCGACAAATAACATCCCAAATCGCTTAACTCCCGATCTTTCTGCTAACAGTTCCGTTTGGCCGGGATAATTATAGCCAGCAGCTTTCCAACAAGTTTTAGAAATTGGCCCTGTGACGATACCTTGAAATTCGCCGGCAAGTGTACGCGCGATCGCAGTTTCCATATAAGCGAAACTAGCCGCACCACTCGCTATATTACCCTCGCCGACAACAATTTCACCCCACTCGCCATGCAGTTCGACATCTAAAATGTCTAAGCTGTCTGGATTAGCCAAAGGTGTTGTTACCTTGCAGGGTTGCAGTTGCGTGTAAGTTTCTTGCAAAATCTCCCTACCGCCAATCACCGTCACATCACAATTAGAGAGAGGTTTTGTAGCTAAAGCTTTGAGAACTACTTCTGGCCCAATACCTGCCGGATCTCCCACAGTTACAGCTAATTTGACTTTTATATCGGGATTCACGGGGATTTTCTCCTGAGTACCTAGCATTATAACAGATTTTTAGAATTTTTAAAATTTGTTTGTTAATTGTTAATTGGCAAAGTAATAATAAACTCAGTTCCTTTTCCGACCTCCGAGTTAAGATCGATAGTGCCATGATGTTTTTCCACCACAATTTGACGCACGATCGCGAGTCCCAACCCAGTTCCTTTTCCCACTCCTTTAGTCGTAAATAAATGATCGAAAATTCGGTGCTTCACATCTTCTGGGATTCCCACTCCATTATCTACGATCGCAACTTTAACATACTTACCTTCCACAGATGTACTAATTGTAATGCGATTGGGATTCGCTTTAATATCCTGATAACTGCGTCCCAAATTTGATTCATCTAGTGCATCAATTGCATTTGCTAAAATGTTCATAAATACTTGATTCAATTGTCCGGCATAGCATTCAACCATTGGAATTAAACCGTAATTTTTAATAACTTCAATTTCCGAGCGATCGCTATCTGCTTTCAGGCGATGTTTTAAGATTAAAATTGTGCTATCAATGCCTTCATGAAGGTTAAAAGCAACGGGGCGATCGCTATCCGCGCGAGAAAATGTCCGCAAGCTGGTACTAATGTCTTGAATCCGCTTCACACCTTCGCGCATCGAACCAACTAATTTAGGTAAGTCTTCGCGGATGTATTCTAGCTCAATCGTCTCAATTTTCTCTTTAATTGCTGTACTGAAATTAGCTGATTCTTGCTCAACTAAATCCAGCAATCCAAACAAATCCTTGATATAATCTAAAGCGGGTTGAATATTCCCACTGAGAAAGCCAACTGGATTATTAATTTCGTGGGCTACTCCAGTCACTAAATTTCCCAACGCAGACATTTTTTCACTTTGAACTATTGTGATTTGTGCTTGCTTGAGGTCAGTTAAAGCTTGTTGCGCCTGTTGATAAAGACGAGCATTTTCCAGCGCGATCGCGGCTGGCCCAGTTAACATTTGCAACAAAGCTAATCGGCTCTCGGTAAAAGCACGCGTTGTTAAGTTATTTTCTAGATAAATCATCCCGATTAATTTGCCTTGATTAAGTAAAGGTGCACACATTAAACTTTGGGGTGGCTGATGTTTAATGTAAGCATCCGCCGCAAACATGGTAGAATTTACTACATCATCAATAACAGTCATTTTCTGAGTGTTATTGATGTAATTAATGACTGCAATTGGTATTTTTTGGCAGTCAGATAAAGCCATTTTCATAATTTGAGTAGTGGCGTTTTCACTCATGGCTACTAATTCAATATCTTCAGTTGTTTTTAATAGCAAAGCACTTTTGGTAGCCCCAGCATTTTCTTTCACTACTTGTAGCAGGGTAGCCAGCAATTTATCTAACTCAATTTCACTAGAGATACTTTGAGATACCTTGAGGACGGTGGCTAAGTCAAGGACTTCAGAAACACTTTTTGAGGAAGATATGTGAGTGGATTGTAAAGTGGATTGTAAGATGTAAGTTGGGGATGTTTCTTGGCGGAGTAAGGCGGGTTGATGCTGCTGTTGCAAAATTGTGGCTAATAATTGGGGATAGCATTTTTCTAGCTCAATAACTTTAGCTTTTGCACCCCAACGGGTGTAACAATAATAGGCTTCGATCGCATAGGCTTGAGCTATTTTTTCTTTGCCCCATGCTAAATAGAACTTAGCTGCGAGCTCGTTGGCCATCGCTTCCTCTTGGATATAACCGTTTTCTTTTGCTAAAGCAATCGCTTTGTCATATAGCTCAATCGCTTCTATCTTCTGTCCCAAAACTCGGAATTTTTCTGCTTCTACCAACTGCCACTTATGCAAAAAATTCACAGGAGCGTGTTCTGCCCAATTTTTCAACTTGGCTTGATTTTCCTGAACTCGTTGCAGTATTTGTTCTCGTTCTAATCCCTGTATATCTGACAACACTGCAAGCTGAGTTAGTGAATCATAAAAATGGAATACCGTAACTTTGAAAGACCCAGGTGCTGCCGCCAGGTATTGTTTGGTGGAGTCTGCTACATCTTTAGCAGATTCCCATTTTTGAAAAAGGTAACAAAGAATCAGCTTGCTGACATACAACACAGCAAGCTCGTACAAATCATCTACTTTTTGCTGAGACAGGATTATTTCTTCGTTATACACTTTCCCCTGAATCTGCCAAGGACATTCGCACTGACCCAGTAAATTTAAAACTGATTGGTAAAAAATTCTAACATAGTTGTAAGCCACTTGTTTAAGTTGCCCTAACGCCTGACTGTACCCCATCATCTCCTGTTGTAAAACTGAGAGTTCTTTACCGGAGAAAAAAGACAAATAGCAGTAATTCCAAGCACAGTAACCAGCATATTCCAGCGCTCCGTTTTCTAAACCGCTATGATATCCTTCAACCAGAGGCTTCAGAGAAGCCTGAATGTGATATTTCCAGGGTTTTACAAATGGATAGACTAAATTGTAAGTGCTGGCTTTAAATTCATTACTTTTGAACCGTAACAATAGTGCTAATGCCAATTCCCCAGCCTGATTTCCCGCCTCAATTTCGCCCATAATCCCACACAAAATTACCCCGTACCAGGCATAAGCTGATGACGACACCGCTGCATTTCCATACTGCACTGATAGTTGCACTTGTTTGAATACAACCAATGGTAAAAGAGCTGGAACTGCTACATATACACCGGCTGTCATTGATGCCAAAATCCTGATTGCTGCCATTGCTTCTTGGTCTAGCATTTCTGGCAGTTCTAGTAAGGTTTCCAGTTGTTTTCCTGCTAACATTTCCTGGGTTTCTTGCAAACTTTGAACAATATCTGTTTGTGTGGGTTCCTGTGGAAACATCACTCCTAATAATTTCAGGACGGAGAGGGCGGTTTCAATGGCTTTTAGCTGCTGACTCTGTGCCACATAAGCCAAAACTTTGATTTCGTAAACTTTCACTTTATCTAACAATTTCTGCGCCTGTTTGAACACAGTATCCACAAAATGTTCCATTTGTTGGAACTCACCACTCAGACAGGAAACTTCTGCGGCTAATTCGTAGAGTCCTAAAGTCAGTTTGTAGCTTTGTTGCCAACCATCGCTAGGTAACAATTGAATGCCTTTAGTTAAATACTCCATTGCTGCCCGATAAGCGGTTGACAATTTTACCTTTTGTGCCACAGCTAGATTGAGTGTTGCTAGTTCATGACGGTCTTTTGGTGATGCGATCAACTCTGCACCCTGATTTAATTGATTGACGATCTCTAATAGTTTTCCGTCTCTTTCAACTAAAGGAGTTGCCTTCAATAATTGCTGCCCAATTTTTAAGTGTGTCGCTTGTTTTAGTGAATCAGGAATTAGGGAATAAGCGGCTTGTTGAACTCGATCGTGCAGAAACCGATAAGTAGGATTCGCTGCGGCATCAGCAACCGAGACACTATCAGATTGGGTAAAGAATTTATAAATTTCTGTCGTAGGAATAATCAAACCTTCTTGTAATGCTTTCCATAAAGCCGTAGCCGCCACTTCCGCCAACTTCTCACTAATAACTGCCAGCGTATCCAAATCAAACTGCGCCCCAATACAAGCTGCCAATTTCAAAATATCCTGAGTTTCGGTCGGTAATTTCTGCAATTGCAGTGCCATAAATTCCACTACATCATCAGTAATTACCAAAGCTCTAACTTGAGCAATATCACACTGCCAATGCCGTAGCTCCCAGTCAAAGCTAATCAGACGATCGCTATGCAATGCCTTGAGAAACTGTGTGGCAAAGAAGGGATTTCCCTTGGTTTTTTGATAGACTAATTCTGTTAAGGGTTGAGCTAGGGATACTTCGCAATTTAGCGTATCTGCTACCAACTGATTTACATCCATCAAACTTAAGGGTTGCAACGTAATTGTATTCACCGTCGCCCCAGCTTTGACAATATCATCTACTGTTGTGATGAAGGGATGCACTGGGGAAACTTCATTATCCCGATAAGCACCCAATACCAATAAATATTTTGTATCATTCATCAATAGTTGTAGCAAGTTTAAGGATGCCGAATCTGACCATTGTAAGTCATCTAAAAACATCACTAAAGGATGCTCTTGGCTCGTGAAAACCTTAATGAACTTCTGCATCAGCCGATTGAAACGATTTTGGGCAGCACTTCCCGATAGTTCTGTTGCTGGGGGGTGAGTGCCAATAATTCTCTCTAACTCTGGAATTACTTCAATCAAAACTTGCCCATTATCACCCACAGCTTCTAATATTTTATCTTTCCAAATTTGAAGTTGCCCCTCAGATTCTGATAATAATTGTCCCATTAAATCTCGGAAAGCTTGTACAAAAGCTGAAAAGGGAATATTGCGTTGAAACTGGTCGTATTTGCCTTTAACGAAGTAGCCGCGCGATCGCACAATGGGCTTATGAACTTCATTTACCACCGCAGTTTTACCAATACCTGAAAAACCTGCTACCAACATCATTTCTACNCNCNCCTCCT
>NZ_CACA01000080.1:0-14579 GCF_000180455.1 Kamptonema sp. PCC 6506 | reverse complement strand
GTGAACGTCAAATTCTAAGAAAAAATTTGTCTGTCCCAAAATTAATGATACGTTGTCACTTTTTACCCAAGCAAATACTAATCTTACCGGAGCAAACTCCCCTATTTCAGCCATTAAAAATACTGGCATCGCTGGTTGATTACCAATGTTGCCTGCCAGTCGAATGATGGCTTTGCTGTCATCCCAAACTAAGCCAAGCTGAATCCCTATTTGGTAAGGCAATAGATTTACGGTTGCACCGCTATCTACTAACCCAATAACTTCGAGTCTCTGGTTATTGTGGTGCAGAATTAGGGGAATGCGCGGTAGGCTGTCAAACTCATCTTGAGAGGGGTCATTGGTTGAGTATTGGAATCGCATAATACTCAGTTTTCGTTACTGTTAGGTAGATTCATTGCCTGCATCAAAGCTGCACCAGCACCAAAATTATTGTAGGGGGTTGGTAGGTAGTAAATCTTGTAAGGTTCCAAAGGAAAAATATCCTCATTAATATCTTCTTCGGCCATTAGAATGCGGATTAATTCTCGTTTATCGATCGCAGACAGTTGTCTAATGGTGGGGAGTAATTCTGTTAGTGTCATCGGTTGTTTTCCTACGATGCGTCTATGTTAACGGTAGCAGGTCAACGTAGTAATTGCAACTTCTATGGGAGTTTCAGGAAGATCGGCGCGATCGCCCTTGTAGAAAACTGATTTCGGTAGTGGTAAACTGTGAGATAATTGCTACAATAGCGTAAAATTAAGCTTCTTTTGAATTTAAACAAATGAAGTTCACGATTGAGATTACTGAAGAAGCGATCGAAGATATGGAGTGCTTGGATAAAGCAGCGTGTGTTACCATTATTGATGCAATAGAGCGGCAACTTGTTAATCAGCCTTTGCTGGAAACCAGGAACCGCAAGCCGCTTCGACCTGATTCTCAATTTGGTTGGGAGTTGAGGATTGGCAAGTATCGCGTCTTCTACGATGTCAATGAGGGAACGGTGACGGTTAGTGTGGTTGCAGTGGGATACAAAGAGCATAATCAGCTCTATATTAGAGGTCAAGAGGTTAATCTATGAAAACTATTGAACTAGCTCAGTCTAATCTGACGATAGTTGAGTTAATGGAATTAGCACAGCAGGACACTCTCATCCTCAAAAAATCGGATGGGACAGAGTTTGTTTTGTCGGTTATAGATGATTTTGCTACAGAAGTTGAGGTCTTACGCCAAAACGAGGAATTCATGGAATTTTTAGCACAGCGATCGCGATCGACTAAACGGTTATCGCTTGAGGAAGCGCGAAGACGATTAGGTATTTAACAGAATCAAGGGAATGCGCGTAGGCTGTCAAACTCATCTTGAAAAGGGTAATTAGTGCAAGATAGAGGTTATTGAAAAGAGCGATCGCGCTTATTAGATAATTTCGATAAAAGGCGCAAAAAGTTGGTAAAAGTTTGCTATAGTTACCATACTTATCTCACAAACCCACCTATGGACAGTCCTCAGATATTGCAATTTGTCGATGAAACTGTCTACACCAATACTGGCAAACATCTAAATAACTTGCAACGGAGGATTATCGCAGGAATACTGAATCGTCAAAGATATGCTGACGTTGCAGAAAATTATGGTTATAGCGCCAAACACATTAAAAAAGCCAGTCACGAACTTTTACAAATGTTATCTGAAGTCTTTGGCGAACAAGTTAAGAAAAGTAATCTTGAATCCGTTATAGAAAGACAGATAAATCAAAATATAAATCTTGGCAAAAATAATAATTTTCAAAATAACAGAATTAGCTACGTCAATAATTGCCCTAATCCCCCTACTTGTACCCTAGATAAAACTCAGCCGGAAACTCCTGACTTGGAGGAGGAAAGCAAAAATCAAACTAAGATTGAAACAATAGATAAATTGCGGCAATTTGGCCTAAATGATGAACAAATTGCAGAAGCTTTAAATTTACCCTTAGATGTAGTTAAGCCGGATTAGAAGGTGGCACTACATTGAATTATTTTTGTTTAGTTAGTTGATTAGGCTTTAGTTACCATTCGAGCGCAAATTCCGCACATCCTGAATACTGAGTCCCGTTGTCTGAGCGATCGTTTCATCATCCAGGCGATCGAGCAAATTCCGTGCAATCGCCAGCTTTTCTTCTTTAACGGCTTTAATTATAACTCCTTGTTGGTCGTAAATAAACATTTCTCGCCGTTCTAAATCCTCCAATTCCTCACGAGTTAAGTTCACTTGATTGGCAATATCAAAGGCTTTATGAATCTCTGGAACGCTATCCATTATTTCCGGGACATCCGTTATCGCCCTCGCATATTTGATGAAATAAATCCATTTATCTGCCAGAGTTTCTAGCTGGTGTACTTCTTTAGTAAATTTTGGAAGTTCTACAAATACTAACTCCATGCTATTATCGGTATATTGGAGATTTGTACTTGCTTCTTTATAGATAAATCTTGAAATTAGTCGATCGCTATTTGCAAACATCTCGAAATCAGTCAGTGTTAATGCAATTACTAGCTTGAGCATTCGGTAGCCTTCTCCTTTCTGCAATTGAAAGGCGTAAGTTTTGGCCGCATTGTACAAAACTCTCTTGCCGAAAGATTCTACGTTTAATACTTGCATTTCAATAATGACTAGCGTACCATCCGCGAGTTTAGCTTTAACATCTAAATAAGTATCTTTCAAACCTTCGACTCTGGGGGGTAGGTTGGGGTTGATAATTTCTAAGTCTTCAATAGTAGGATTGCCATCGTAAATCATGGCATTGAGAAAACTAATGAGAATGTCTTTGCTTTCTGAGGAGCCAAATATTTTTTTGAAGGCGTAATCGGTTTTGGGGTTGATGAATGTCATGATTAAAATTGGGAATGACGACAGATATAACGTAGTAATCGCTACTTCTAGAGGCGTTTCACAAAATAGGCGCGATCGCGCTTGTTTTTTGGGATTAGGGCGATACATCTAACAATTCATCAAGTTATTAATTTTTGATTTCAAGGCATTTCCCAAATTTTCAAAGTTTCATCTGGACTGCCGCTAATAATAGTCTTACCATCAGGAGCAATCGCGATCGCACTCACAAAACGGCTGTGTCCTTGCAAAGCTGTTTTCTCTTTACCATTCTTGAGATCCCACACCAAAATTTTCGCGCCACCACTAACAAGAGTCTTCCCGTCTGGACTGATAGCCAGAGTCCTCACCCAACTAGAATGACCATCAAGAGTCCTAGTATGTTTACCTTCTTTGAGGTTCCAGATACGGATAGTATTATCGCTGCTACTGGAAGCCAAAGTTTGACCATCGGGACCGATCGCAACAGCCTTAACAGCACCCGCGTGGCCTGTCAGAACTTTTCTTAATTGACCAGCTTTGAAATTCCATAATCGTACAGTCTTGTCATCACTACCCGAAACCAGAGTTTGACCGTCACGGCTGAAAGCCAGAGCATTAACTTGAGCCCGATGACCGCTCAAAGTAAGCATCCGGCTGCCAGTTTTCAGATTCCACAAACACACAGTTTTGTCATCACTACCAGAAGCCAAAGTTTGACCATCGCGGCTAATCGCGATCGCATTCACCCCCCCCTTATGACCAGACATTGTGCGGATAGCCTTACCAGTTTTCAGATTCCACATACTAATATTTTTATCATCGCCACCGCTCACCAAAGTCCGATTATCAGGCGCGATCGTTAACGTTCTCACCCACTTCTTTGAATGCACGCCATTAATCGTGCGAAGTAGTTTTCCTGTCTTCATATTCCAAATTCTAATCGTACCAAAAGAGCCAGAAGCTAAAGTTTGACCATCGGGGCTAAGTGCGATCGCATTAACATTACCAACATCACTAAAACTTTTTTCTAAAAATTGACTGCTGGGCAAACTCGAAAGCAACCAAACAGGATTGGCAAAAAATCCGTAGCGCATCGAACTGTAAACTTGAGAAAAACCCAACGCCAATAGCAACACAGCACCACCCACCACCAATTTTTTCTTTAACTGTGCGGGGTTCGTGTAAATTTTACTAGAGCTATTCCTCGTACTAGCTTTAAGTCTAGTCCCAGAATTTTGCCTAGTCGTCACTGGCGGATTAGTATTCCCCCGCCCTTTAAGCTGCGAACCCGCAGGAAACTGAGTTGCTGAGGGACTCGGCTCCCCACTTAGATCTATATCCTTTAAACACTGCAAAATCATCTGGGGACTTTGAGGCCTATTCCCCGGAAACGGGGCCATCAAATAATCAATCACACTTGCAACGGCATCCGAAACATGAGGCGCACCCTTGCGCCACATCAACTTACCCGTGCGGGGGTTTTCGGGAAAAGCCGTCGGCGGTTTGCCAGTCAGTAAATAAACAAAGGTACGCCCCAGCGCAAAAAAATCCGATTGAGGGACAGCCTTACCATTTGTTTGTTCTGGCGGCGAATAGCCAGGAGAAACAATACCCGTAACATTTTGACCTTGCCCCACCTTAGCAAAGTAGGTAGCCGAGACTTCTCTAGCAGTTCCGAAGTCAATCAACACCAATTGCCCATTAGGTTTGCACATGATGTTGTGCGGCTTAATATCGCGGTGGAAATAATGGAGTCCGTGAACCTTATCCAGAATATCCGACAATTGTCTCAACCATTCCACAGCCTGTTCTTGAGTAATTGGCTTACCGCGACTTTTCAGCCAATCCTGCAAATTCGCACCAGAAATTTTCTCCATGACCAGACAGTGGAATTGTTCTGTGCTGTCGGCTGGCGAATAAACAAAATAACCGTCGCGGTCTACTTTGGGAATACCGGGATGTCGCAGTCTAGCCAATACATCTGCTTCTTGCTTAAACAGAGCTACAGCTTTAGGATGGTCTTTGAGTAAGACTTTCAAGACTTTACGTTCGCCCCGGTCGTCTATTTCATAGGTTTTGCCAAAGCCGCCGCCTCCGAGAGGCAGAATGACCCGATATCGACCTTCTAACAGGAGTTCCGAACCGCAGTGGCGACAAACGGGTCTGTCAGCGTTAGCCGGGTCAGAAGGATTTGGGCATTTGGGATTGAGGCAATAACTCACAGAAGCCACATAACCCTGATTCAGGTTGCTTTACCAAGTCCAATTTGACACTCCCCGCTCTCAAAAGGCGGAGATTTTTAAGGACAACTTGAATGGAGGTGAATCCACAAAAAAGTTGATGCTTAAAGGGTTTGTCAAAGAACCCAGATCTACTCGCTCTAAATTAATAGAGTTTGTAGGTAGTTCCACGTAGTCGCATCGTAATTTTTAATTCACTCCTCTAGCGGCTCATTTTCTACCCCTAACGATACCTAACGGCATGACGCGGAGGTGTTGCGGGATTACAACCGTCTGCTAGCTAAAGTCATCGTGTCTTAGATGCGCTCTTTAAGTGTATCTTTATTGTTCCTTGTTTTGAGCTGCATTACCAAAAAATCTTGTGAGGTACAACCACCAGGAGTTATATACTCGCGAATAGAGACAGTCGCGATCGCGATCGTCATCATTAAGACTTAGGCACTTAGTCTGTAGGGTGGCCGCTGCCATAGTTTAGCTTTTGAGGCTATAGAGATCTGGTAATTGCACCCTCCACCCTACGATTACCTATCAGCCACTGGAAAGATTATAGCGCCAGGCCTTCAACGACTGGATGGAAGTAGAAGGCGAGAGCCAAAACCAGATAAGCAGCTAAGAGCAAAGTACCTTCAAGCCAGTTTGAATTGCCATCGGAACTGATGGAATTGGCAATCAGCACTGCAACGGTGACTGCTATCAATTCAAAGGGGTTGAAGTTCAAATCCATTGGTTTGCCCAAGATAAAACCTGCTAGGACTAAGACAGGCGCTACAAATAAAGCAATTTGCAAACTCGATCCTAGTGCCACCGACACGGACAAATCCATTTTATTTTTCATCGCCACTGTCACGGCTGTGGCGTGCTCGGCCGCGTTGCCAATAATGGGAACCAGAATTACCCCGGTAAACAAGGAGGTTAACCCCAGGAGGGCGGTAGCTTCTTCTAGAGTATCGACGAGCAATTCTGACTCGTAGGCTACTGTGAGCGTACAGGCCAACAATACTCCAATCCACAAGGGCAAGTTGACTTTACGATCGGGGGAGTCTTCTGCCAAGTTGTTTTCGGCTAATCCCTCTAAATCCATCTCGGCAACTCCTGCGTCATAGAGGTAGGTGTGGGTTTTCATAGAAAACAACAGCGTCAGCACGTAGACTAGAATCAGTACGATCGCGACGGCGCTGGAGAGCTTCTGCATGGTTGCTTCATCGATTCCAGGGGAGGTGGCATCAACGGCTGTTGGCACTAAAATTGCGATCACGGCAAGGTTCATGGCTGAGGCGTTCAACCGAGCTACCATTGGCTGAAATTCTTGCTCTTTGTAGCGCAACCCTCCCAGAAACATAGCAAAACCCATGACTAGCAGGAGGTTGCTGATGATAGAACCTGTGATGCTGGCTTTGACGACATCTATGAGTCCGGCATTGAGGGCGATAATGCCAATGATCAGTTCTGTGGCATTGCCGAAGGTGGCGTTAAGTAAGCCGCCGAGGTTGGGGCCGAGGACTACGGCGATTTCTTCGGTGGCGGTGCCCATCCAAGCGGCTAGAGGTACGATCGCCAAGGCTGATGTAATAAAGACTGTGGTCGATCCCCATCCCAGGAAGTGGGCGGCAATAGAAATCGGGATAAATACTAGCAACAGTGAAATTAAGTTCTTTGTGTTCAGCATTTAGGTTTAAAGGAGGACAAGGCAGCAAGAAAGTAAGCAAGTAATGGAACTGGGGGTTCCCAACTCCAAATCATAAATTTTTCCACAACGGAAAATCATCACCTTTAGGCATGGGAGGAGTTTTTGTGGCTGTCTTCCACCGTGAAAAAAGAGTTAGTTGAAAAACACAAGCAGTTGCGATTTTCGCTATAATCATAACAGTCTTAGCGAAACCGATGGATTTCGTTAGCGAGCAGGGCCACATCAGCCGGGACAATCTGAGTTCGACGCGATCGCTCTTCGCCATTTGTTCCGATCGCCAAAAGTTGCCAAGACCCTGAATGTAGTCTTGAGTGATTATATCTTGATAAAGATATCATCCGATCGAGAAACCCTTTCCCATCTATCATTAAAAGACCTCCAAAAGCAACTGAATACTTCCGAGCGGGGATTAAGTAAAAAAGAAGTCCTCGAAAAGCGATCGCAAACTGGTTGCGTTGAGATCGGGCTCTATTAACCTTGGGAGAGCCTTTTTCTGTGGGTAATACCGCTCCCGAAGCACTGAGTATTAATGCTTCTCTGGCTTCCCGGAATGAAAACGAAGATCCGATTGATTTAGCAATTATCGCCGGACTGAAACCGGATCGATCTTTAAAAGATTACAATATAATCCACTTCCAACCGTTTGAGCCGGTGGATAAACGGACAGAAGCAACTGTTGAAAATATCAATGGCGATCGCTTTAAAATAACCAAAGGTGCAACCCAAATAATTCTGGCACTTTCAAGTAATGCCGATCGCGCCCGCAGTCAGTACTATCGGACGAGATTTTGCTATTTATCCTTAATTATTAAACTTTACCATGATAGAAACAAACAATGAGATTTCTCAAGCATCAGAACTGGTTTTAAATAATGGCGATCGCTTACTGCAAATCACTTTAATTCTGATAGCAGGAGGGATGGCGCTATTAGCGGGAATGGCGCTCATTTCCATCTTAAGATTACCGTTAAGTTGGTTGGCTCCAAAATTCTCAACGCAGACTTATATTCGTGTACTGGTTGCCTCAAAAAATATAGTTTTGGTGTTACTAACTCTCTCGGCAATGGAAGTAATGTTACTTCTAATCCCTCAAACTGAATGGCTGAGTTTAATCGAGTTTTGCCTGAGTGTGGGCATCAGTATACTTAGTGGATGGATGCTCTCAAGACTATTTAGAGACTTTTTTAATACCACAATTTTAGGAGTAACTTTTGAGTCAAACCCTCAAGTTAAAGGCGAGTCCATCTTCTTACTTCGGTATTTTGGAGACTTTGCGATCGCTGTAGCGTTAATTTTAAGTTTTTGCATTAGTCATAACATCAACGTTTTAGGCATAGTTGCCAGTTTAGGAATTGGAGGTATTGCCATTGCCTTTGCAGCTCAAAAGACTTTAGAACAATTTTTGGGAGGGATTGTCTTAAATCTTGACCGCCCTTTTACCGTTGGCGACTATATTGGCTTATCCGATGGGCAGCAAGGTAAGCAAGGTACTTTTGGACGAGTAGAAAGTATCGGTTTGAGGTCAACTAAAATTCGCACCTCTGGTAAAGGCACTCTCACTATTATTCCCAATAATGCGCTCACTCAAGCCACCATTGAAAATTTTTCAGGTGCAAAGAAAGTCATGTCTGTAATGATGATTGAGTTTCCTAAACCGATATCTGCCAATGAGCAAGCACTGATCCGCCAAACCGTAATGGATAGCACTATGGACATTTTTGGTTTAGACTGGCGTAGTACAGAGGTGGCATTTGGTGACAATCATGCCCAAATTTCCTTTTTTATTCTCGGTTCTAATGAGTTATCAATGGAGCTGAGACGGCAATTGCTGGATTTGGCTACCCAACAAATTACAAAGCAACTTCAAAAGCATAATATTTCTTTTATCCTTGACCAACCAACGATTTATGTGGATTCCCCAATCTCGATTTAAACAAGTATATAAACGTGCAATTAATCTGATCGTCTTATTTCTGGTGGGTTGGTTGCTAGTGCTGACTCCGATGGGGTTGGCTCAAGGTTTTGCTGATACTGGTTCTCCTGTGGTTGTTGATGGCATCCCACTTTTTTATTTGCAAGCTGTGGATAATTTTCGCGCAAGGGATCGCACCCAATTTGCTAATAATTTACTGGCTGAGGCGATCGCTACTGATGCAGCCATAACTTTTGATGTGCGGAATAATGATAGTAACAGCCCTACTTCTATTTCTTTAAATAATAACTACCTGCTCACCGTGACAGCAAATGATGTTCTGCCAGGTTTTTCTCCATTTCAACAAGCTAATCAATGGCGGAATATTCTAGAAACAGCGATCGCCAAAGCTAAAAAAGAACGCACTTCCAAATATATTTTACAGAGAAGTCTATGGATTGCGATCGTAATCGCAGCACTGCTCGTAGTGCGGATTTTATTAGGAATAGCAATCCGATTATTTAAGTTTAAAACTGGATTTTTTAGCAAGATTTTTTTTGGTTTTAGCTGGGGTGCGATCGCCCTAGTTAGTTCTGAATGGTTTCCCATATTACGCAGTTTACGCTATCAGTTGGTTTCCCCGTTTTCTCAACCCGAGTGGCTGATATTTTTTGGAGCATTAGGAGGATCTTTTGTATTGACCTACTATGCTACAGACTTACTAAAATTAGCACTTAAAAAACTAGCTCCCCACGTCCTGGAAAATATATATATAGAAGTTTTTCAACCGAGCGAACGCCTTTTTCAATTTGCCTTTCTCAGTATTTCTATCAGTTGGTCTTTGACCTTATTAGAACCATTGGCACCAGTGATTTATAATCTACTAAAACCGATTGTCAATCTATTCTTAATTGGAAGCTTATATTGGTTATCGATAAAACTAGCTAGCCGCTACCTACGTAGCTATGGATTCAAGTTAGGCAGCAAATTTAGTCCTAGTAGTGATGATGCTATTCTGGTATTTGAGACGATTATTAATATCCTGATCTTCATTGTAGCTTTAGTTGCCTTTGCCCGCAGCCTCAACTTTGACTTGATTGGATTGGTAGCAAGCTTAGGGTTAGTCGGTTTAGCCGTCGCCTTTGCTGCTCAAAAAATTCTTGAACAACTGATTGCGACTTTAGTTCTATATCTAGATCGTCCTTTTGTTAGTGGTGACTATATCCGCTTACCAGGTGGAGAATTAGGGAAAGTAGAAAGTATTGGCTTGCGATCGACCAAAATTCGTTCCCTTGGCACTGGTACAATTATTGTGATGCCTAATTCCATTCTTGTAAATGTAGAAATTGAAAATGTTACTCTTGCAAAAAAAATTATGGTGTTATTGTATATGAACTTTGCTAGTGTTTTAGGAGAACGAGAATATGCCCTAGTTCAACAAGCGATATTGGAAAAAACCGCTTACCTATCAGGGATTGATACTAACAGCACAAATATTCATCAGGCTGATGAAACAGGAAAAAGATTGAGGGTTAGTTTTGCAATTTTAGGTTCTCAAGATAATGCAGTTGAGGTGCGTAAACGTCTACTAGAGTTGGCAAGCGCTGAAATTGCCAAATCCCTCTCGATTCATGGGATTGTGTTTACGATGGAAGCTCCTACCGTTTATGTGCAATCGCCTGTGACAATCTGATTAATGTAATTTGCTAAGTAGAAGGAAGAAGGAGGAAGGATTTAGTTATCTAGGAGAGAAGGAGGAATGTTTATACAGTCAGCTTTTTGGCTAAGCCATTGCGCCTTTAGGTTTGCCCAGCTCTCAAGAATCCCATCCCCAGAGCCCAGAGGGGGGTGGGAGTGTCAAAACTTGTAGTAAAATATTAAATTTAACGTTAAAGTGGCAAAGTCTTATTGCTAAAGGTTAAATTTTCTTAATCGGAACTTGCTCTGCAATTGATTAGACTTTACGATCCAGTAAAATAGATGGCAATTAAATTCCTAGTCCTTTAAGCACTGACCTAGATTCGGTGTCAGATTTCGCTAGAGCAGTAGCACGTCTTTTCTATTTTGCCTTTGGGGGTTGCGGCATTTGTGTAAAAAATCTCCGTTTTCTGGTTCGGCTTGTGTGTTAGCACGAATGCTCAAGCCTTTACTAGCGGACACTCTGGGCGGGTTTTGCAAAAAAATTATCTTTCCATTGCCAAAATTATCGGCTAAATCCGTCCCTACTTATCAAAGTTTTGATTACAAAACCTAGTTGAGACAGGCTGTTAACAAAAGGCGGCGCTGCTGCACGGTCTGTCTGGCTAATTGTAAGGTTGTTTTTGTGTTTAATATTTGAGGATGCTCATTCTATGGCTCTACATTCTACAACTGCTCAATCTCTCTGGGTCAAGCCTTCTACATTGGATGCAAAGGTTCCAACTGATTCACTAGCAGTCGATCCCGCACGCACCGCTACGGGGGTTTATGTCACGGTTCACGGTCATTTCTATCAGCCACCTCGCGAAAATCCTTATCTGGATGCGATCGAACGCCAACCGGGGGCGGCTCCTTTCCATGACTGGAATGAGCGTATCCACCATGAGTGCTATCGCCCTAATGCTTTTGCCCGGATTTTGAACGATCGCGGGGAATTGGTGGGGATCGTTAATAATTATGAGTATCTGAGTTTTAATATCGGCCCAACGCTGATGAGTTGGCTGGAACGATACGATCGCGAAGTTTACGAGCGGATTTTAGAGGGCGATCGCAAATCCTGCGCTCGTCTGGGCAAAGGCAATGCGATCGCTCAAGTCTACAACCATATCATTATGCCCCTGGCAAATGAGCGGGACAAATACACTCAAATTCGCTGGGGGATCGCTGATTTTAGATCGCGCTTCAACCGCGATCCCGAAGGAATGTGGCTGGCAGAAACGGGTGTAGACTACGCCACCCTAGAAACTCTGGTAGCTGAAGGTATTCGCTTCATTATCTTGGCTCCATCGCAAGCAGAACGTTGCCGTCCCTTCCCTAGTGGCGACGATCCCAACCCAGAATGGCACGAAGTAGGGGGCAGCCAAATCGATCCCACCCGCCCCTACCGCTGTTATCTCAAGCCTACACTCACCACAACGGCAGACTCTCTAAGCACTCAACATTTCAGCCGCAATCGTTCCAAATCGCCAATCCCTAGTCCAAACACGCCCTACATTGATATCTTTTTTTACGATGGCCCAATCTCGCGGGATATGGGCTTTAATGATGTTCTCAGCAGTGCTCAGCATTTGTCAGGGCGTTTGGGCCAAGCCGTGCGCGGGGATCATCGACCGGCACAATTAATCGCAGTGGCAACAGATGGGGAAACTTTTGGCCACCATAAGGGCGGTACTGAGAAGTGCCTCGCCTATAGTTTTACAGAAGAGTTTCCACGCCGCAACTGGACGGTGACGAATTTTGCCCATTATTTGAGCATCAATTCTCCTACTTGGGAAGTGGAACTGAAGCCAGTAACGGCTTGGAGTTGCGGTCATGGTGTCGATCGCTGGCAAGATGATTGTGGTTGCGGTGGTGGTGGCGAATGGCATCAACAATGGCGGCGACCCCTACGAAATAGCCTTAATTGGCTCAGGGATCGATTGATTCCCATTTATGAAGGGGCGGGGCGCAAGCTGTTTACCGATCCTTGGGCGGCGCGGGATGAGTATATTGAAGTAATTCGCGATCGCTCTACTGCTAATGTCAACCGCTTTTTAACTAAGCACTGCGATCGCGAACTCGACGATTCAGAACGGGTAGATGCTTTGCGACTGTTGGAAATGCAGCGACACGCTCTGCTAATGTTCACTAGCTGCGGCTGGTTTTTTGAGGAGATTTCCCGACCGGAAGGCGTACAAATCCTGCGCTATGCGGCTCGTGCTTTGGAATTGGCGGCGGATGTTACAGGAATACAGTGCGAAGGAGAGTTTATTGAACGTCTAGCTCTGGCACCAAGTAATGTTGAGTTTTTTAAGACGGGTGCAGAAGTTTATCGGCATCTGGTTGCGACGGCCCAAATTAGTTTAGAGCAAGTAACTGCTCACTATGCGATCGGTTCTCTCTTTACTACTTTTGCCCGCGAACAACAAGTTTACTGTTACCAGGCACACCAGCTAGATTACCAAATGCAGCGGATGGGTTCTCTGGCCTTAGCGGTGGGTCAGGTACAGTTGACCTCAGAAATTACTCAGGAAACTCAGGTTTTTGTGTTTGCTGTGTTTCACTTGGGAGGCTGGGATTTCCACTGCTGCATTCAACCTTTTGGGGGTCGCCGGTCTTATACCATGCTCAAAGAGCGCTTGTTTACAGTTCTAGAAGAGGCTTCTGCGGCTCAGGCAATTCTGGAAATGGTGCGCCTGTTTGGAGATCAATCGTTTAGTTTGCGGAATTTGTTTGCTGAGGAACGCCACCGGATTATGAGGTTGCTCAGTCAGGAAACTTTGACACGGCTGGATCAGCTTTATAGTCAAGTTTACCGGGACAATTACGGGGTGATGATGGCTTTCCACCGCGATGAGTTGACGGTTCCTGCGGAGTTACAGGTCGCTGCGGAGGTAGCTTTGGGACATCGCTGTTTGACAGCCGCGAGGGCTCTGGTGGCTGAAAGTTACGAGCAACGCTTCAGCGTGACAATCATAGCGGAATTGGAAGCGATCGCGGTGGAAGCTGCTCAGCTTCGGTGTCGCGTGAATATTCCAGAGGTCAAGGAAACTTTGGAACGGCTGATTTTGCGATCGCTTGAGGCGTTGTTAAAAGAGGAAAATACAGCCTTAATAGAAGCTGAAATAGACCGCATGGATAGGCTGATTAATTTGGGAAATAAACTCAACTTCGGCTTAAATCTAGATCGCGTCCAAGAGTTGTATTTCCAATCGCTTTACAGTCAAATTGTACCAGTATGTTTGGGGTGGCTGCAACGCCAAGAATCCGAGCAAATTATCACATCAGATGAAGAGAACGGCTCTACTGATTCTCATGCCTTAGTTTGTATTGAGGAGGGAGTTCGCTGGGAGTTACCTCAGATTCGGAAGTTATTGGAGTTAGGTCAAAAGTTGGCTGTTGATGTTAATAGCTGGTTGAAGTTATTGCCGTAGTTTTGGTTGGCAATTAAACTGAGGTCTTTTATTCCGTAACGCCGCCATCTGGGCGGTTAATCACCGCCCAGATGGCGGCGTTACGTGAGAATTTAGGACTGCTTGGAAGCAAACTTCCCAATAATAAAGTACAACATTAATCGCCGTAAATAACTTAGGAACACCTTCTAGTAAACTCGGAATTCCATCACCAGGTAATTTGAGAGAGTCTACGATCGCAACAATAAACATTAAACCCATGCTAGTTAGTAGTAAAAAATAGGGAGTTGGTAGCATTACGCGCCAAAAAGTCAACCCATACCCAATAGCAACTATGGCAAAAAATGCTGCCGTTACTATCTTAGGAATGCCAATCTTTTCAAGATGGACGTGCAATCTAAAAAATTCTACCAACACAAAAGAGCCTGTAAGAATTGCAGAGATAAAAAAGAAATTCGTGTTTTTATTCCTAGATTTAAGTCTCAGCAGTGCCCAACTAAAAGTGCAAAGTACAAATGGAATAGTACATAAAATCTGAAATACATTAGTTAATAGGCTAACCGTAAAATATGGTGAATATTCAGGAGGATCGAATACTGAGCCAACTGAATATGTAAAAAATTTGGCATAAGCAGTTACAACAATTACTAACGCGAATGCGAAACAATTAACCCAAAAAACGTAGCGAGAAATATTCATTGTTAGGCAGAATCAAAAACGATGATATAGCTAGGGACTAGAGACTAGGGGAAAAAGAGAATTGACAAAACCAGCAAAATATGTCAAAATTTTACCTTTGAATTATAGCAAACGCCAAGGCG
>NZ_CACA01000081.1:0-17922 GCF_000180455.1 Kamptonema sp. PCC 6506 | reverse complement strand
AGTTACAGGAGTCTTTAAAAATCATGCAAAAGTTAGTCCTTATTTTTTCGACAATATTGCTAGTACAAGGAGTGCCAATAATGGTAGAAGCTCAACAAGTAGGAAGTCCAATTGAACAGGTTGTACAAGCTGGATTGATGACAAAAGATACCAATGGCAATTTTAATGCTGAGGGCATTATTAGTCGTGCTGAATTGGCTTCTATTTTAGTGAGAACCTTTCAATTAGAGCGTCGAAATACAGCGCAAAAACCGGATATTGCTGTACCTGATGTACCTAACTCTTATTGGGGATACAATGCGATCCAAACTGTATTAAAAACGGGAACAATGAGCGGGTATCGAGATGGGCTATTTTTCCCTAATCAAAGGGTAAGCCGTGCGGAAGCTTTGGCAATTTTTGCTCAAGCTTATGGAGTGTTTCAGTTTCCCGAAGAGAATGTTTCTGAGATTTTAGCTAGATATCCCGATGCTGGAGAAATTCCTAGTTGGGCGAGAAAGTCAATGGCGACTGCACTTTATGAAAGGTTTGTGAATATTGAGGGAGGAACTAATAAGATTAATCCTTTGAACCCAATGACTCGCGCGGATATGGCTTATGCGTTGAGTAGGTATTTGGAGAAGCAAGCAAGACCTGGTTCTATTCCTGCCGATCCTGCTCCTAGTGGAAGTAATTCTACTCCTAATCCGGTTAATATTCCGATTCCGGTTCCCGGAACTTGATGCGATTGAGATTATATTACACTCTGCCATTGCAAACGCAGTGAAGCGATCGCAATAGTTATGGGATTGCTTCACTGCGTTTACAATGATAATTATTTACCGTGATTACGAATAGTTAAACAGGACTTACATAAGTAATGTGTAAGTCCTATAAAAGTTAAAACTTTAACTCTAAAATCCGATGTCACAGACACCCTTAAGCCACCGCTTGAATCAGTTGCCACTCATTCTGACAGGGCCAATCTTGCGACGTACAGAAAGCGAGGCTGTTACGGTTTGGCTAGCGCTGAAAGAGGCAAGCGAAGTGACACTCAGGGTTTACGCGACAGTTGAGGGAAAGGGCGAAATCCTTGGTAATTGTATTTTGGAAGGTTCGCGGCAAGCGGTAAAGTTGGGTAAATATCTGTACGTTGTGGCTGTCACCGCTAAGCCTGTGAATGACTACCAACTGGAATCGGGACAAGTTTATGCCTACGACTTGAATTTTAGTTGTGCGCCCCAAAAAAGTTTAAATTGGGCCTTGGGAATTGAGGCTAAAGATGAGGGTTTAGAAACCGGGTTTTTTGATGAAAATACTTCGTTAGAACAAACAGATTCAGTAAAAAACCAGGTTTCTTTGTTCGGAATGCGTAAGTCTTGCCTTAGCTATTTTGACCATCAACTGCCTACTTTTGCCTTACCGCCAGAGGACTTAAATCACCTGCGAATTGTACATGGTTCTTGTCGTAAACCTCACGGAGGAGGGCGCGATGCGTTGCCGATATTGGATGATTTGATTCATGAGTATGCAAGAGAGGCAAATTCTCGACCTCATCAACTTTTTTTAACTGGGGATCAAATTTACGGCGATGATGTGGCAGATCCTTTGTTGTGGGCGGTGACTGAGGCTGGTGATGCACTTTTGGGTTGGGAAGAAAATTTGCCCCTGAATGAGTCTAGTCAGATTCAGGAACAGTTGTATAAAAAACCTTCGGAGTTAAAACCAGGCGATCGCAGCGATATTGCTAGAGATTTTGCCGGCTTTACGGCGATGCTAGTTAATAAACCGGATAAGGCGAAAAGTCATTTGTTTAGCTTGGGTGAATATTATGCCATGTATTTGTTTGCTTGGTCGCCGATACTTTGGCCTGCGGAGTTTCCCAAGGGTAAGGATATTTACTCAAATGCTAAGCAGGCAAAGTTGTGGGATCGCGAGGTTGCAGTCATTGAGGGTTTTAGTCGCGATTTGTGGAGGGTGCGAAGGGCGATCGCCAATATTCCGACTTATACTATCTGTGATGACCACGATGTTAGCGACGATTGGTATCTAAATCGGGAGTGGTGCGATCGCGTACTTAGCAAAGCCTTGGGCCGGCGTACTGTCCAGAATGCAATTCTAGCTTATGCCATATTTCAAGCGTGGGGAAATACGCCAGATCAGTTTGAGGAAGGACAACCAGGAGAGAAACTATTAGTAGCAGCTAAAACTTGGTCGGAGTCGGCGGGTAATGACGAATCCGCCTGGGAAAGTGCGGCTAAATATTTGGGAATTCCGCAGCTAGAACCGGAAACTGGTTTACCTAAATTCAAAGTAGATGAAGATGTTTTGGTTTTAGATCGGGATTATGCTGACGGAACAGAAATTTTAAATTGGCACTACACGATTAGAAGTTTTAAACATGAAGTAATTGTGCTGGATACGCGCACTTGGCGGGGATATCCCAAGAATCATACAACTGAACCGCCCATGCTGTTGTGTCATCTAGGGTTTGAGGAACAAATTCAGCAACCTTTGATCGAAAGCGATCGCCTAAATGAAAGCAACGAAGCTAGTATCGAACTTACACTGGTAGTGCTACCTACAAATCTAGTAAGTTTGTCAATTATTGACATGGTACAGCGGTGGGATATTCAGCAAGGTAAGGTGTTTAATAGCGATGCTGGTGATTCGTGGAACTTTCACGAAATTGGTTTTATAAAGTTATTGACCCAATTGTTTAAGCGGCGCGATCGGATAGTAATTTTGACAGGAGATATTCACTATGCTGCTGCTGTTCGTCTTAACTATTGGTCAAAGCTTGATTTTAGCGAGGATAAATCTAACCTTTCTAATCTTAAGTTAAAAGAAGATTGCAATGTAACTTCTGATAATATAAATTCTGATAATATAAGTTCTCTCGATCGCACTTCAAATAGTAAGTCTTTTGTACTTGCACAACTTACCGCCAGCGCGTTTAAAAATGCTGAGTGGACGACAAATTTTGTCCACACAAAGGCAAAATCTGTGGCTTTAGAACAACCCGAAGACTGGGCCGGCTGGAATTTCCCACCGGAATTGGTGGAAATTGTTGTAACACCAGAAATAGTGCGGGTGTTGGATATTGAGGTTCCCAAAGAAGGGCCAATATTGCGCCAAGTTCAGGGTACTCGTGGTAGTTGCGAAGTAGCTTGGTCAATTGCCATTAAAGATGAAAATTCTTTGCCTGACTGGCGATATCGAATTGAGTGGATTAAACGACAAAAAGCTGAAGTTGCCTCTTGGATAAAAAGGCAACGATTGGGAAAATTTAATCCTAAAAAAAATGAATCTATCTGGTTTAAAAATGTAGAGGATGTGGTGCCATTAATTTGGCGAAATCGTTGGCTGCAAGAGGGAGAACAAATTGTCGGACAGAGCAATTTTGGCTTAGTTTCTTTTCAGTGGCCACAAGGTAATAATCATCAAGAAAAAGCTGTAATTCAAAATGTTTATTGGTATCCAGCATGGGAACCAAATAGTGTGGTTTACAGTAGATATTTTGTATCTTTAGAGTCAGATGAATCGCCACCACTACTACCAAGAATAATTTAACGTGAGTTCGTAAGTTAAACAATGACAATGATCGTCTGATTTCATGGTTCATGTTACCGAACATTTAAAGAATTTTACCGATTACAAGTAATCCCTTTCTGGTGGGTAGCGATCGCCTTTTTTCTTGCTAGATCGTCTATGTAAAATTATCTTGACAAGAATAGTGGAGATTTGGCCAAATACAACCTATTATATATTTAAGCAATTATTCTCAAAAACATAATGGAATACCATAAAATCATCACGATTGAACCGGGAAAACGCAGCGGTAAACCGTGTATCAGGGGAATGCGAATTACTGTGTACGATATCCTGGAGTATCTGGCTGGTGGTATGACAGAGGCAGAAGTTTTAGAAGATTTTTCAGAACTCACTTCGGAAGACATCAAAGCTTGCCTTGCTTTTGCTGCGGATCGCGAGAAAAAATTATTTGTGGCATCCTTGTGAAACTACTATTAGACGAAAACCTATCAGACCGAATTATTCACAGGATAATCGATTTGTATCCCGATTCCGCTCATGTCAAAACCTTGGTACTTACGAATACTGATGATTCAGTTATTTGGGAATATGCAAAGGTAAATGATTTTGTAATTGTTTCCAAGGATTCGGATTTTCATCAACGGAGTTTGCTCTACGGCTATCCACCCAAATTTATCTATCTTCGCATTGGTAACAGTCCAACATCCACGATCGTTCAAATATTGAGAGATAATTTTGATACGATCACCCAATTTTGTAATAGCGAAGTAGAAAGCATCTTGGTATTGGCTTAGTGCGATCGCACTTCCTACGGTATTGAACTTCTAAGATAATCATTTGTTTGTTTTTGAGAGGGAAAACGAACAAATTTATTATTTGGAAGGGGTAGTAAAAAAAGAAAGAAAATTCCCCCTCCCCTTGTAGGGTATGGGGGAGATATCTTTTTCAATCTGCATGAAAAACCAGGTAATTAAGGTGCTAAAGCATTGCCTCTAAGCAAACTACCGATCGTTTTCGCAGTAATTTTCATCTGCACAAACGGATTTGCTGGCACTACTGTTTTATACAAATAGCTATCAAAAGTGAGGCGCTGCACGTCGCGATCGGCGCACATCTCCACAAAAGCTTCGCGGGTGGCATCGGAACGGTAGAACACTCTTTGCAAAATGTCAAGCACTTTGTAAGTAATGCCATATTTCTTATCCCACCGCTTCAGGTAAAGCTTAAGCTCTTCTTCTGTGGGAATGCGAGTACCGTTAGCAGAAATCTCAACTATTGTTTCCGCACACATCCGGCCAGACTTAGCGGCGAAGTAAATGCCTTCTCCAGAAGATTTAGTCACATAACCAGCAGCATCGCCTACGAGGGCAACTCTACCAACTACGCGGCGGGGGCGGGGATGTTCGGGGATTGGATGAGCTTCCACCTTGATAATCTTACCGCCTGCTAATTTTTTAGCGGCGCGGGCTCTGATCCCAGCTTGTAGCTTTTTGATATCAGCTTGATTGACCTTCATCGTACCCGTGCCGACGGCAACGTGGTCGTATTTCGGGAATACCCAAGCGTAGAAATCAGTGGAAACATCGTCACCGACGTACATTTCCGCTAAGTCTTGGTAGTAGTCCATCTTATCTTCTGGGAGGCGGATGCGTTCTTGGAAGGCGATCGCATAATTGTAATCCCCAGCATCAATCGCCTTAGCTACGCGAGAATTAGCACCATCAGCGCCAATTACCAAATCTACCTTCAGATTTTTAATCGTTCCCACTGCATTACCATCGGAGTGGTCAGCATAGTGGATCGTGTAAGCATCAGTACCGTTAGTGGGGATGTCCAGCTTGTGAACAGTACCATTAATCAGCTTAGCCCCCAGAGAGGCGGCTCGATTCCGTAGGAAACTGTCGAGCACTTCCCGACGGCACATCCCAATATATTCATCTGGTTTTTCGATGTTGATGTCTACCTCAATATTTGAGGGAGAAATCATCTTCATCTTTCTTACCTGACGGTCAATAATCTCTTGGGGCAAGTCAAACTCGCTCACCATGCACAGCGGAATTGCGCCGCCGCAGGGCTTAGCATTGTCAAGCTTGCGCTCAATCAAATAAGTTTCAATGCCCGCTTTCACCAGCGTCTCGGCGGCACAGGAACCGGCCGGGCCCGATCCAACAACAGCAACCCGTAGTGTCAAAGCTGTTCTCCCAATCTCTTTTGATATGGTTTCTAAGGTGAGTATGGTATCACAGACTTAGGATTTGCTCTATGGGAAGTTGGCTATTTGTATATGAAATGAAACAGAGCTTAACATCTGGTAACAGGTGGGGCAATTTTCAATTAACAGGGAATTAGCAGATACTAGATTGTAGTTGGTAAGTGGCGATCGCCTGTTCCCTGTCCTCTAACTATTTCAAGCAAAGAATGCAAGCGCCTATCTTCGATTCTGCTGTTCGGCAAATAGCTGTAGCGTCGATTACCGGATACCAAAAGTACATCTCGCCCAAAAAAGGCTTGTCCTGCGCTCACCGAGTGCTGTATGGGGGCGAATCTTGTTCGCAGTATATTAAGGGTGCGATCGCTCAAAGAGGATTGTCACAAGGCCTAAAAGCAGCCCGCCACAGGTTTGCCGCTTGCAAAAATGCCAACAAAATCCTCAAAGCTAGGTATAACAGCCAATCTAATCATGAAAACCCCAACTCCCAGGACAACGATCGAGCCAAATCAGAGAAGGAAACTTCTCGCCGAAATTCTAAGTATCAAAATGATTGCGGAGATACTGCATCAAACTGTAGCAGTGCAGATTGTTCTGGTATGGACTGTAGCGGTGTAGATTATTCTGGTATGGATTGTTGCGATATAGATTGTTCTGGTATGGATTGTTGCGGTGCAGATTGCGGCAGTTGCGGATCTTCCTAAACAAATCACTTATTTGGTAAAATTCAATTTTTCAATTGGCCAAGTAATCAATGGACATGAACAATAAACCTTGTGAAGCAGACAGGAAGCCTGCCATTGACTTACTTTTCTTTTGAACTCTAATACAGAGCTTAAGTAAATCCACCTAATAAAACATAAGATCGGGATGGCTAAAAAGCTGACTGTATAAACATTCTTCCTTCTCTCCTAGATAAGTAAATTTTTCTTCCTTCTTCCTTCTCTCCTAGATAACTAATTCCTTCTTCCTTCTTCCTTCTTCCTTCTACCTTCTACCTTCTACTTAACATCTGGTAACAGTTACGCCCAATTAGGGGAATTAACGGGGGATTGCCCTACTTAAATTGTGCGTTCCCATCGAAACTTCCTTTCAAACTCTTGAATCTGCACATCATTAATACTCGCTTCCCGTCTTCGCATCAATCCATTTTCTGCAAATTCCCACTGTTCATTACCATAAGCCCGATACCAATAATCAGAATCATCATGCCACTCATATTCAAAGCGCACAGAAATACGATTATCGGTAAAACTCCACAGTTCCTTTTTCAAACGATAGTCTAATTCTTTCGCCCATTTTCGTCTTAAGAAAGCCTTAATTTCTTCCCGTCCGCTGAAAAATTCGGCGCGATTTCGCCATTGAGAATCCTCTGTATAAGCTAAAGCTACTCGTTCAGGATCGCTGGTATTCCAAGCATCTTCAGCGGCTTGAACTTTGGCTTTAGCAGTTTCTAAAGTAAAGGGCGGTAGAGGTAGTTTTGTTTCCATAAGATTTGTGAGTTAGCGATCGCAAAAGTTTATCAATCGAATTTATTTCTTCTTCCTTCATCCTTCTTTATTTGATATTCAACGTCCTTGCAATAATCTTTCAGCAGTCAGTTCCAACACCCCCAAAAGAGGAGAATTAATCGCGCGATCGCCTATATAAACCTTTTCTTCATATAAACCCTCAACCCACTCTAATACTGTCACCTGCTGTTGCATCGGGTCAACAATCCAATACTCTAAAATGCCTCGCGAACCATACTCAGAACGTTTATAGCGATAGTCGCGCTTTTCCTGGCGAGGACTTACCACTTCTACTACTAGCAACGGCGGTGGCATATCAATCATAATAGTTGATCTTTTACTTCCCTCCAATGCCGTAGCTAGTTCCTCAGAAAGTACCATTAAATCTGGTAAGCGAGTTGTTGCCCGCGAACCACTGACCACAATTTCAGCCCCAATTCTCAACCGATAAGATGGAATACCCTGTTGTGCAAAGTACACTAATAGAAAGATCGCAACTCGCTGGTTCAGATCGCTTTCTGGAGGCATAACAATCAGTTCTCCATTTTCTAGTTCGTACCGGGTATCTGTATCATCATCAAAATTGAGGTATTCCTCAAGGCTCATTTTTTTGGATGCAACAGTCATGGCAACCACGCCTCCTGTTAAGTAAGGATAGTTTAAGTATTCCACAAGTTAACTTGATTTAGTTAAAATTATATCATCTATTTAACGCCCTTGCAATAATCTTTCCGCCGTCAGTTCTAACATCCCAAATAGAGGAGAATCAAGCGACATATCACCTATATAAACCTTTTCTTCATATAAACCCTCAACCCACTCTAATACTGTCACCCCCTGTTGCATCGGGTCAACAATCCAATATTCTAAAATTCCTCGCGAAGCATACTCAGAACGTTTATAGCGATAGTCACGATTTTCCTGGCGAGGACTTACCACTTCTACTACTAGCAACGGCGGTGGCATATCGATCGTAATAGTGGATCTTTTGGTTCCCTCCAATGCCGTAGCTAGTTCTTCAGAAAGCACCATTAAATCTGGTAAGCGAGTCGTTGCGCGTGAACCATTGACCACGATTTCAGTTTTCATTGTCAATCGGTATGGTGGAATACCTTGTTGTGCAAAGTAAATTAATAAAAACATGGCAATTCGGCGATTGAGTTCGCTTTCTGGAGGCATAACAATTAGTTCTCCATTTTCCAGTTCATATCGGGTATCTGTATCATCATCAAAATTGAGGTATTCTTCAAGACTCATTTTTTTGGATGCAACAGTCATAGCAAGCAAGCCTCCTGTAAGGATAATTTAATTTTTCTACAAGCTAACTTGATTTATTTGAGCAATTATATCATATCTGGTAAATTAGTTGCGATCTACAGGACTTAATCACGGTTTATGTAACGCCGCCATCTTGGCGGTAACAATACCGCCAAGATGGCGGCGTTACGTAGTTTTTTTGAGTTATGGAAATTAACGCAAAAGTGCAGATAAATCTAGGGAATCTTGGGTTTGTAAAAATGTTAAAAGTCGAGTGGCTATACGAGCGACACCACCCTTAACATTAGACTCAATATTCAACGGCATAACTGGATCGTGTAATGACAAACGCAACAAAAACCAGCCATCTTCATTGGTTGAATTACAAGAAATTCGCACGCCTTCGTAGTTATTAGGAACGATTGTCCAGTCTTTCTGCATGGCTGCAAATTCTTGTAGCTTTTCAATCACACTATTACCGTGAGACTTGAAGTCATCAACACCAATTTTAATCCGAAACTCTACACTTTCTTCTGGTTCCTTTAAATTGGCAATTAAATCGGGTAAAGATTGATTAGCTAGCTTTGATTTAGCCAATTCAATCAATAGTTTGCTAACTAGGTAAGCGCCATCATCCAGAAAGTAATTTTCTTGCAATGCACCGTGTCCAGAAGTTTCAATGGCTAACCATGATTCCTGTCCGCTTTGATTGAGGCGAATCGATTCATCAATCACATTTTTGTAGCCGCGTTTAAAGCGATGGTGAATCCCTTTTAAATCCTGTTCAATGAATTGCGTTAAACCATCAGATGTGATAGAATCGGTGACAATCGTAGAGCCAGGATGCTCTTTTAATATAATCGCAGAAATCAAGGCAATTAAGCGATTGCGATTAAGTTCTTTCCCGGTTCTATCGACGGCAGCGCTGCGATCGACATCGGTATCAAAAATAATCCCAAAATCTGCTTGATGTTTAATTACTGCTTGACAAATTGACTGCATTGCTGCTTTATCTTCAGGATTTGGTACGTGATTGGGGAAAGTACCATCAGGATCTAAAAATTGACTGCCTGTGGTGTCTGCGCCTAAAGGTTTTAACACTTTATCGACATAGAATCCTCCGGCACCATTGCCAGCATCGACGACAATTTTTAATCCGGTTAGTGGTTGCTCAAAATTAGCGGGATGATTGACTGCTTTCCTGATTTTGGTGACAAATTGGTTGGCATAAACTGAGATAAAATCATGCTTGGTAATTTTGCCTGGGGTGGGGGATGACGGAAAATTATTGTTGACAGCTAATGCTAAGATATCAGTAATATCTTTTTTTTGTAACCCTCCTTGGGCAGTAAAAAACTTTAAGCCGTTACGATTAAAAGGTAAATGACTGGCGGTTAGCATAATCGCACCGTCGCAACTAAAACCAGGGGTAATGGTGCTCATAAACATTGCTGGAGTTGAAGCCATTTCAAAATCATAAACTTGGCTACCAACTGAGGCGATACCTTCCATGACTGCCTGCATTAAAACTGGCCCAGATAGGCGACTGTCGCGGCCGAGGGAGATGGTTAATTCTGCTGCTGGTTTGTTAATTTTTTGGGTTAGCCAATAGACAAATGCTTTACCTAAAATTGTCGCAATTTCGGGGGTAAGGTTGACTTTTTCTTCGGGAATGCCTTCGAGGGCGATTCCGCGAATATCGGAGCCATTTTGGAGTTTTGTCCAGTTGAAGTTTTGCATGATTGCTGATGGTAATATTATGGTGGTAGATTTGGTATAATATGTTATTTTACAGCAAACTTTGATATTAAATTGTTACATTTGTTGCCATTGATAGGAAGTAAGTATAAGTCGATCGTTAAGAATTTGAAGATTTTTATTTTTGTAGCCAATCAATTAAACGAGTTTTTATTTGTATTAATCGTTCGTTTGAAATACTTCCTAGACGGGCATTAACAACCGATGATTCAACAGTTGCTAATCGTCCTAATCTAACAACAGAAGCAACTTTAAGACCAGTGGCTATATAGTCAGGGTCTGTTAAATCTATTATTTCGTCAAATCCTGCTGTTGCTCGATCGATGCGTGAGGAAACTAAAGCTAATAATAAATCAGGATGGCGACTAGGTGCAATGGCGATTACCAATGCGGGACGAAGTTTTCCTTGTTTCAAGTCAGCTTGAGGAAAACGAATTAATACAATATCACCCGGTTTCATGGTTGATAGATTTCTTTAGCATCTTCTAAGGAATATTCAATCTCATCATCTTCTCGGAAAAGTTGTGTTAATGAAAGGTCTTGCCACTGCGTACTTTGCCAGTCAGTGTATTCTGATGTTGCTATTTTCTCTTGGGCCGTTATAGATAGGGTAAAGTTTGCGATTTGTTCAATAATATGATCTGGTAAGCTATCAATCTGTTGATGTAGTTGTTCGCGGGTAGTGGCAGACATAAAGAAAAATTCCTCATTAAATTTGTTTATTTATGGTCACAATACCGGATGTTAGTTAGTTGTCGATCCTCCCCTAACTTCTCTTGATATCTCATTATAGCAAGATCGCTTAGGTATAAAGTATTCTTAGGCGTTACGGTGACAAAGTTTTTTAATCCAATTCTGAGGATTTTAAACCTGTCACCGCTGAAATTAATATCTCATCTTTTAGTCGCGTTCAATGCTATAAATTGCCTCTAACCGGAATTCACCATGAGCAGGTACTTCCACAATATCCGTCGCCGCATTGGTTGTTTCTACGCAGATTAAACGCTGATAATCGAGATCGTCAAGGTCGGCCATATTTGCAGAAATTGTTACCCAGGGATTCCAAACTACGGCGGATTTGCTACCAGAGGATTTAATGCGAATCCGACGATTGAGGGAGGCATCGTCAATGACTAATTCATTGGTAACATTGAGATAGATTCGATCTACTTCACCTGCGATCGCGATCGCACCCACTTGAGTTTTTTCTTTACCACCATCAACCTTATCTTGATACTGGGTATTTTCTAATCCCAAAACCTGCACGCGGTTGATATCGCCGACTTGGAAATAGGTGTGGAAAGCTTGGGTGAGGGGAAAGGCTTTGTCGCCTAGATTCCGGGTAATTAATTCTACAGTAAGGGTGGTGCCAACGGTAATGGCGATCGCCAGTTCAAAGGCTTGGGGCCAAATTGCTCTAGTTTCCTGGGTATCCTTAAGTCCTAGAATGACTTGGGTTGCGCCGTCTGTGGTGGTGGCGGTGTTGATGACATTCCAGAGGCGATTCCGCACGAATCCATGACTGGGACGGCCCAAACCTTCGGGATCGGGGCCAAACCAGGGCCAACAGATGGGAATACCGCCTTTGATCGCTTTCCCCTCAGCGTAGTAAGCTTTTTCACTCAGGAACATCAAATCTGTGGGTTCGGTGGCGGGTTGGAAGGACAAGACTTGGCCGGAATATACAGAAATCAAGGCTTTGGCTTGGCCGTTGTCGATGCGAATCGTCGGAAAACCACCGTTCCCAGCGGCGAAAGTGAGGTGGCCGGGAATGCCGTAATCGGTGTTTAATTTGTCAATACTCATGGAGTCGGCCTGGTGAACTGCTTCCCAATTATCTGATAGTATGGCGGCGGGATTTTTTGGGATTGTTGAGTTTGACTATATTTTGAGGGTGTGCGATCGCACCACTATATTCTTAAAATTCTTTTAATCAATATCTCCCTTTTCCCTTCTTCCTTCATCCTTCTTCCTTCGCGATCGCCCCACAAAAAAACTCAACTCCTGTCTATACTTGCTACGTGCAATTATGATATAAAACTACCAAGAATCTACCAGATAATCGGTGATTCTCTTTCCAAGCGTCCTCCTTATTCCTCCTTCCTTTAAAAATGGGCATCCTCGTTGAGAACGTATCCAAAAATTTTGGCAGCTTCCAAGCTGTCGATCGAGTAAACCTTGAGATTAAATCGGGTTCTTTAGTTGCGCTGCTGGGGCCGTCAGGATCGGGTAAATCAACTCTGCTACGGCTGATCTCAGGTTTAGAGATGCCTGAATCTGGTAAAATCTGGCTCACAGGTCAAGATGCGACCTATCAAAACGTCCAAGAACGGAATATTGGCTTTGTATTTCAGCACTACGCCCTATTTAAGCACATGAGCGTGCGGAAAAATATCGCCTTTGGGCTGGAACTTCAGAAGCGACCCCGTGCAAAGGTAAAAGCGCGAGTAGAAGAATTATTAGACTTGATTCAATTGCAAGGATTAGGCGATCGCTATCCCTCCCAACTTTCCGGGGGCCAACGCCAACGAGTCGCCCTTGCCAGAGCCCTAGCAGTTGAACCCAAAGTATTGCTATTAGATGAACCTTTTGGAGCCCTTGATGCCAAAGTTCGCAAAGATTTACGGGCCTGGTTGCGGCGACTCCATGATGAAGTTCATGTTACCACAGTTTTTGTCACCCACGACCAAGAAGAAGCGATGGAAGTCGCCGATGAAATTGTCGTAATGAACAAAGGCAAAGTCGAACAAATCGGTACGCCAGCAGATATTTATGACCGACCAGCTAGTGCTTTTGTGATGAGTTTTATTGGGCCAGTGAACGTATTACCTAGCAGTTCTGGGATTTTCCAAAGTAGCGGTTTTGACTCAGCTAACCCAGAAATTTTCTTGCGTCCTCACGATGTGGTGATTGAAACAAAACAAGATGAATTGACAGTACCAGCCAAAGTTAACCGCGTCATTCATTTAGGCTGGGAAATTCAAGCGGAATTAATTTTAGATGACGGGCAAGTAGTCACGGCTAACCTGACACGAGAGCGATTTGATCAGTTACAATTACAGGCGCAACAACAGGTTTATATTAAGCCGAAAGATGCCAAGTCTTTTCCACTTTACTATTCGATTTAATAGACATAAAGAGGAATTAATGTTTGATTATGATTGACCACGATCGCTTATTTAAAGAACTACTGACCACCTTCTTTGTGGAATTTTTGGAGTTGTTTTTTCCAGAGGTAGCTAGATATCTAGAACCAAGTACGCTGGAGTTTTTAGACAAAGAAGTGTTTACAGATATCACATAGGGCGATCGTTATGAAGCTGACTTAGTTGCCAAAATCAAATTTCGGACTCAGGAGACTTTCTTTCTGATCCATGTTGAAAGCCAAGCTCAATATCAAGCGAACTTTAGCAAGCGGATGTTTCGCTACTTTTCCCGCTTGTATGAGAAACACGATTTACCTGTATATCCCATCGCTTTATTTTCCTACGATACCCCGCGATCGCCTCAACCCAGCCGCCATCAAGTAACTTTTCCAAATAAACTTGTTTTGGATTTCAATTATGATATAATCCAATTAAATCGCCTGAATTGGCGAGATTTTTTGCAGCAGCAAAATCCAGTAGCCAGTGCGCTAATGGCGAAAATGAACATCGCTCCCCAAGAGCGTCCAAGAGTGAAGTTAGAATGTTTGCGCTTGCTGGCAACTTTACGCTTAAACCCGGCAAAAATGAAGCTAATTTCGGGGTTTATTGACACTTATTTACGCCTGAACTCTGAAGAAGAAAGTCTGTTAGAATCTGAGATTGCTAGAATAGAACCAGCTCAGCAAGAGGTAGTTATGGAAATCGTCACCAGTTGGATGGAAAGAGGTATAGAACAAGGAAAGCAATCAGAAGCTTTGGCGTTAATCTTGCGCCAACTTCCGCGCCGCATCGGTGCTGTAAATCCTGAGTTGCAGGGAACTATTCGCTCTTTACCAGTTTCGCAGTTAGAAGAATTAGCAGAAGCACTGCTCGATTTTTCACATGAAGCAGATTTAATTGCTTGGTTACAGCAAATTTCTGGTGATTCGTCAGTACAAAATTGATGTAAAAATCTGATGAAGATGTAGTGCGATGCAGATTACAAAAAGCTGGCGATCGTTCTTTAAAAATGACCACCAGCATTATTAGTAAATTTACCTGACACCTTCAATAATTGTCACCTTTAAGCCTGCTATTAGCGGTAAATATTCCACAAAAAATTAGCCTTACAGAAGTGACAAAATTGAAATTACTTCACTCCTTAGTCTTTTTTACCAGTAATATTTTCGACAACATTCTTCACCTGTTCCTCAAAAGAGGTAGCATTAGTGTTTGAAGCATTTTTCATCTTGTCAATGTCAGCGTCGCCTTGAATTTCATTAGGGCCTGCATTAGCTTTGTCCTGAGTTTCTTGTAGATCCATAGGTTGCTTCAGAACTGCCTTTTGTGCTTGCTTTTCAATTCCTAAAAGTTGATCCTCACCTTTGGTAGGATTGCTGGTAACGGCAACAGCAGGGAAAGCATTAAATACAAACAGCATGGCGCAAATACAAAAAACTGCCAAGGTGCGAACTAGACGTTGCACAGGGAAGTTGAATTTGATAGATGACATACAAAGATTCTCCATATTTTATTAGAGGTTTACATAGTAGATCGTTAACAGGTTTAGAGTTAACTAAATCCCGAACAATTTCGATCTCAATCTTGGTCAGATATAAGATACAATCTACTTGTAGCCCACAAATTTGAACTGATCTATTTGTAACCAATAAAGCCCAGAAGAGAAATCCTCCCAAGGGAATATTTAGGGTTTCCCCCGCAATAGGTAGCTATTAAGAGGTTTATATCTACTTAGAGCGATCGTAGAATAGAGTTAAAATCAGGCAATTGATTATTCGCGAGCATACTATTAACCCAACTAGCGGCAGCTAATCCAGAATTCAAAGCTCCTTCTATTTGATTTCCCCCGCACCAATCGCCAGCACAAACTAGAGGGAGTGGAGTCATCGCCGGTAAACAAGATATAGATAAAGGATGTTGACAAAAAGCATAGCGCCACCGATGAACTTGCAACCATTCGGGAGCGGAAAGCCAAGGCATTAGATATTCCCCTGCACGTTCTAGTAACTGTTGACCAACAAGTTGTAAATTAGGAGATTCTAAATAATTTTCTGCGAAAGTAGCGCTACTTTGGACAACAAATACAGGCTGTTGCGACTCTTGACGCTTGCTGCTATCTAAACCAATCCAAGCTAAAGGTGAATCGCCTATAAAACTAATAGCTTTCCAGGCTGGATTTAGCTTAGCTAAATCTTGCTGTCGTTCCAGTGGATAACCTGCCATTACTGTTATGCAGGATCCATACTCGATAGAGCGCAATGTGTCAATAAACTCTGAGGGTAAATTCTTTGTTTCTGTCAGCAGCATCAAAACTTGGGAGGCTGGAATTGCGACAACAACAGCCTTAGCTGTTAATTCTTGGGGATATTCATTTTCGCCTAATATTTCCAGCGTAAGATGCCAAGTTTTACTATCTGTGGTATTGAGAGCTATGGCACGGCGAGTAAACCAAATTTCGAGATCGTTGGCCAAAAATTTGCCTATGCAGTTCATTCCTGCTGGAGGCACATACCGATTTTGGGATGGGGAGAATGGGGAGTGGAGGAGACTGGAAGCGGGAGAGGTTGGGCTCGATTTAACTTCCCCATCTCTGACTCTAAATTCATAAACCGTATCAGTCCAGACTTCGAGGATGTGGCGATCGCGCATAATCTCAATAAGCTGCTGCACCATTTCCCCTTGCCGTTCCAGATAACGAGCGCCATGATCCGTTCTAGTGGCGTGCAAACGGCGAGTAGCGACTCGTCCCCCCGCACCGCGAGATTTCTCAATTACAGCGACAGAATAGCCTGCTTGACGCAACTGTTGAGCGCAAATCAGCCCCGCCATTCCTGCCCCAATCACGGCAATATCAAATAAAGGTAATCGAGCGTCCATTTTTAGAGGCGGCATAAGATGAACTACCAAAGTAGAATAAGGGACAGCAATAATCTGTGGGTAATGGAGGGCGTAAATCTTGGACGAACTGAGAGCAGCACTGGAATTGGCAACAGAGGAGGAATTGCAGCAGCTAACAGAACTTCTGTTCAGCCGCAGGTTTAACCCCTTAGATTATGTACATACTCCTGCACCGATAGACGTACAGAGTCGCGATCGCGAAGCTTGGCTAGATGCCATAGAACAGCGATTCCGCTATCTCGCCGCCGATGGGTTAACAGTATTGCGGGGTCGCACCCACCAAGTCACTTATCGGCAAGCTCTCATTCAAGTTTGCCGCTACATCAAAATTCCTTACTCCAAAAAGCTCTCGACAACAGAGTTAGAGGAAGAAGTATTTCTGTTTTTGATGGGAAGGGCCTGGAAACGCCTACCACAATCAGAACAGGAAGTTTTGACACTGCGGGTAGTGCGATCGCTAAAAGAGTCCAAACTCTCGGAACCCCTGCCAATTTCAGTACAGAAAGACCCCTTAGCTTTACTCGTTAAAGGTGGCAGTGCTTTGGCAGTGAGTTCTATACTCAAACAGGTGATTCTACAACACATGGCGCGTCAGTTTGCGCTGCACTTTGCCACCTATCAAATGGCAAAAGAAGCCGCGATCGCAGGTGGAGCAGCCGCAGCAACCCAGTTTCAGAATTATATGGCAATTCAGACCGCTCGCCAAGGCATGACTGCAAGTGCGGCCCGTTATGGAGCCGCTAGAAGTGTCTTTGCATTTTTGGGGCCAGTAATGTGGACTTGGTTTTTCGCAGATTTAGGATGGCGATCGATTTCTACTAACTATGGTCGTATTATCCCGACTATCTTTGCCTTAGCTCAAATTCGCCTCACCCGTTCAGAATATACCTGGGGAACAGCATGAGAATTAAAAGTTAAAAATTAAAAATTAAAAATTGAGGGATCGCAGTTTTTAATTTTTAATTTTACGATAAAGTTAACGGTTAACGGTTAACGGTTAACAGTTAACAGTTAACAGTTAACAGTTAACAGTTAACAATTTATGACTTCACTGCGAGTATAATTGAAATTATGACTGCGGAACGCCGCTTGCAAATTGCTTGGAAGTATGCACAGTTAGGGCTTCTAATTTTCCCTTTAATTCCCATTTTAGGAGCCTTGGGTATTTTCTTAGGTTTAGTGGCCACTTGGAAACAAAAGTTTCACCAAATTGTCCGCCGTCCCATCAATCAAGGACTCGCTCTTCTCAGTATTTGGCTAATTATTACCGCTAGTTTTGCCCACAACCGCCTAGAAGCTTTTTTAGGATTAGGAAATTTCTTCCCTTTCTTTATATTCTTTGCCGTATTTAGCACTTTAATTCAAACTTCGGCTCAATTAAGGCGATTATCTTGGATTATAGTAATTACCTCAATTCCCGTAGTAACTTTAGGGTGGGGACAGCTATTTTTCAATTGGAATACTCCCGTTCAATTACAAGGCATTTTCGGGTGGATATTGGAAATCAAAGGTAATCCCCCTGGACGAATGTCTTCTGTATTTATGTATGCCAATATCCTGGCTTGCTATCTAACAATTGTTTTTATTCTTGGTCTAGGATTATGGTTTG
>NZ_CACA01000082.1:0-12240 GCF_000180455.1 Kamptonema sp. PCC 6506 | reverse complement strand
AATTCATCCTTCCTACGACTCCCCTTTCATTTCCTCAATTTCAAACCAACTAACTATCACTCCCGCCAACGGAATCGCTAAGAAAATCCCCAACAATCCGGCGGCTCTTGCACCTACTAACAATGCAAAAAATACTACCACCGGATTCAGATTAAGTGAATTTTTCATAATCCGAGGATGAATAATATTATCCTGAATCTGTTGCAAAATAATGCAGGCAATTAACACCTTAAATGCTAGCCAATAATTTTGAGCTAAGACAATAAAAAATACCAAGGCAATTCCTAATGTAGCTCCGATACCCGGTATCAAATCAAACGCGCCTAATATCACTGCCAAAATCAATGCAAATCTCACATTTAAGATTAATAAAACTATAAAACTAGCCGTGACTAAAAACAACATTAAAATAATTTGAGCCTGAAAAAAACCTAAAAAATTACGCTCAATAGTCCGAGCGAAGCGCCTGTGCAAGTGCTTTGGAAGAAAATTAAGCATAAGCTGCCAAAGCCGTTCGCCATCTAATAACATGAAAAATGAAACAGCCGTAATAAAAATAAAAGTTATTACATTAGTAAAAACAGTTTGTAATAGAGTGATGCTGGAAACTATTCCCCCTAAAGCTTGGGTTCGCAATTGTTCTTCAATCACCCGCAAATTTACCTGAAGATTCCTTTCTCTTAAAAAACCTTCTAAACGATCTGAAAGAGGTGCAAGAGCATTGACAAACTCAGTAATGCTATCAATTAATTGCTGCCCTTGAGATAAAAGCGTTACCCCCACTGTCACACTTAAACTTACAACTATTATAATACTCAATAAGAAAACTAAAGTGACAGCGGAACCGTGAGGTAAAAACCGCTTGAGCGATCGCACAGGATAGCTAAGCAAGAAAGCCACAAGCGAAGCGATCGTGAAAACTACAATCACCGTTTCAAAGTAAGCTAAAAGCGTTAGGAAAGCCCAACCTGAAGCAAATAAAAGCAAAAATCGAACTAATGTAGAATTATTTAGTCGGTTCCAGAAATCGGGGATAGAAGATTGACTCATGCTTTACAGCCAAAGGAAGAAATAAGAAGGAAGGCTTTAGTTATCTAGGAGAGAAGGGAAATACAATTCCCATCCATAGCTTGAGCAATTAAGAACGTCCTACTAGCCTTGGTGGTTGCTTGATGATACTTGCTGGCATCATCCCACTGGCGACATTTTCTATTAACTATATTTAGAATTGCATGATTAATATCTTCTTGGCTATCCCTCTCAAGGTAGGTACTCAATAGGCTGCCATCCTCAGCGCCAATGAAAACCTCTAACTAATCAAGAGAAAGTATCTCCTCTGAAAGAAGTCACGATAGAATCAATTTCTAGGATAATAAAAAACAGGACTCAACCTAGCTGAGGAAAAAACGTGCTGCTATCAAAAGGCTTTGAAGTAGAAATGTACACTGGCACCCCCCAGGGCGATATTGTTGGTCTCTCCGACAAGATTGTGTCAGACTTAGACGGATTTGTGCGGGAGCCAGATAGCCGCAATGTGGAATATACTACTGCGCCCTTGTGTAGTTACGATCGCCTCCTGTGCGCCCTAGTTAAACCGCGTCGGCAACTGCGTGCTTATTTAAAACAGTTGGGCGACTATACCATACTTCCAGGGAGTACCTTATCCTTGGGCGGAAGCGATCGCTTTTTCCGCTCCGATCCCAACAACCCCTACCACACCTACATCGAGCAAACCTACGGTACCAAAGTCGTAACCGCCAGCATTCACATTAACATCGGCATAGCTCAACCAGAACTGCTGATGCAAGCGATTCGTCTGATCAGGGTCGAAGCCCCTCTGTACCTCGCCCTCAGTGCTTCTTCCCCCTTCTTGGATGGTGCCGTTACGGGGTATCACTCCACCCGCTGGGGTCTGTTCCCCAAAACTCCAGCCATTGTCCCCCTGTTTGAAAGCCACCGCCATTTTATCAACTGGACTGAGGAGCAACTCGTGGCTGGTACTATGCAAAACGTGAGACACCTGTGGTCGTCAGTAAGACCTAATGGGGATCGCCGGCCCTACAATCTCAATCGCGCAGAAATGAGAATTTGCGACCTCGTTACCAACCCCATTTCCCTGCTAGCGATCGCAGCTTTACTAGAAGCTCGTCTTTGGCAAATGCTCGCCGATCCCAGCTTAGATCCCCTGGAAATCAGCACCCTACCCGCCACCACCCGCAATCAAGACTTAATCGCTCTGACAGAGGCTAACGAAGCCGCCGCCTCCAAGCTGAGTTTGGATGCGACACTTAGACATTGGCAAGATGGTAGAAAAATTCTGGCTAGAGATTGGATTGAAGAAATTTACCAGCAAGTTTGGCCAATAGCAAAACAACGCGGCTTTAGTTGCTTCCTCTCGCCCTTGAAAAAAATTCTTCGGGAAGGTAATGAGGCTCAACAATGGTTGAAAATGTATCATACTTGTCTTGACAGCAGGAGCGTAATTATTGAAGGAATTCAATCAATGCGAGAACAGGAAAGAGAGCTTGAAGACAAGTTATGCCAGCAATTGGTCGCTTGAACTACTTTTTTGCAAACGATCAGAATATTTAATCGGTAGAGTAATTAATGGTATATAATAAAAAGCTATATATTACCTCTATCTTTAAGTAGACTTTCACGGTCAGCACTAAATATTTTTCCCTCTTCCTTTCAACTATATAGCAACCGCCTTGGCGGTTAGGAAGTTGTGAGTTCCTGCCATCATAGATTCTATTCCCTTCTTCCCTGAGCATCGTAGCCCCTAGCTATTCCCCTTTTCCCTAGCCCCTAGCCCCTTCTTCCCTAGCCCCTTCTTCCCGAACTATGCCGTCTGTTGTTTTGATTTCTCCGCAAATTCCGCCAAATACGGGCAATATTGCCCGTACTTGCGCTGCAACCCGTACAGAATTACATTTAGTTGGGCCTTTAGGCTTTGAAATTAGCGATCGCTATCTCAAACGAGCTGGTCTAGATTACTGGCCCTACGTTAACCTGCACAGCCACGATAACCTAGAAGCTTTTAAAGCTTGCCACCAACAACGCGGAGGTCGCTGGATTGGCTTCAGCACTAAAGGACAATGCAGTTATACGCGATTTGAATTTCAAAACAATGACTGGCTGCTGTTTGGGGCAGAAACCACCGGTCTGCCCCCAGAGATTCTCGAAGCCTGCACCAATGTTCGCATTCCCATGAGCGAGCCAGGAGTACGTAGCTTAAATCTTTCCGTCAGCGTTGCAGTAGGTTTATTTGAAGCGCAGCGGCAATTGGGCTATCTAGCATAAATATCGCTACATCCTTACATACACACATAAGAATAAAAATACCCATCAACCCATAAAATGCTGAGATTAAGATAAGAAAATCATATATTACCCTGACTTTATTAGCTTACTTGATTGATAGATTTTTATCATCCTATAGCAGGGAATACTGAGGGCAGATAAATGACTCAAAAGATTGGTACATAAGAAGAACAGACTTTTTTTAGTCTTTTTGACTGAGATTTACTCAATAATCTATCCGCTGCTTTATCCCGTATATTTACGGTTGTGGTTTTCCTGAAAACCAGCGTAGATTTGGGTGGTGATAATGACACGAAAAGCCTTATGACAACAGGGCATGCAGACTTAAGGCTAACAGCTATTACACAACAAGGCTTTGTCAGTGTCGCTTCAGCACTTGTTACCTGCGGCTTAAACTTTTTTACCGTCTAAGCTTGTCTAAATTAAAAAAGCAGGGTAATCTTGCCTAAGCATGATTACTGTCAATGATTAGGATCTCTTTTAACCGTGATTTGAATCATTGATAGCTCATCCCCTTGAGTGTTTCCAAGGATAGTTAAGCGCTTCTCGATAGGAGGTCGTTTTTTTGAAACGAACAAATCCCGATAAAATAAACTTTGTTGATGCCCGTGAAATCAACATCGACGGCACTGCCGAATCATCCAAGCAGGCAAATGCCGGTACTGGTAGAGTTCGTTCTGCCGCAATGATTGGACTAGCAATTTCAGTAGGTGCTTCCAGCCTCCTGCTGCCTACAGGAGGTGACGCAGCCACAGCGGCCGACTCCGTAGCAGGGGAAGCCACCACCGAAATGCAGCCCACACCCCTGGCAATACAGCCCAACGCTCTCAATGTTGAGGATGAAGCCGCTCATCCTGCACTCTTGAACTCAGGGGTGGTGAAGGTGAAAAAGGGGCAAACCCTTTGGGAATTGTCTCAGGACTACGAAGTTGATGCAAATACTCTGGCAAGAACTAATGGCATTAAGTCAGATAGCTTACTGCAAGTAGGACAACAGCTAAAAATTCCATCCCTGAACGTCATCTCCTCAGATGCGAAAACAGGCAACACCGTTGCTACGCTGCCCTCTCAAACCCGCTATGTCGATACCGAACAAGAGTTCAAATCAAATCAGACAGAGCAGTTAGGACAGCAATCAACAGAAGCGATCTCGCCTGCCCGCTCGGCAGAAATTAATGAGCTCAACCAGCCAACCAGAGAAGTTGAAATTAACCACTGGAATAAGCAGGAAAACCACTCGGCGACAAGTTATCAAACTCAGTTGAAATCTGAAGAACCTGGCAATTTATCCGAATCTGGACGGGAAAGCACTGATGGGCTAACTGAGGTGACTGGGACTCCAGAAACTACACAGGAGAGTGCAACAGCACCCCAGACTTTGCCCGCAGTCCCTACGGATAAATTTGACGCTTTTAGCTTTAGTTCTCAGACAGCGTTCCCACCAGCCCCGGCTATTGAGTCGGCTGAGTCCCTAGTTGCACCTAACGCTACTGGGACAGTTGTGATTGAGCCTGACGGGACGGCTCTAGCACCATCATCGGTAATTTACCGAGTGCAGAAGGGGGATACCCTCGACGCGATCGCCCAAAATTATGGCATATCCGTCGTAGACCTGATTTCAGCTAACAATATTAGCGATCCGCACTACCTCAAACTCAATCAAGCCTTAAGAATTCCCCAAATCCAGTCGCACAGCTATGGGGAGCAGGCAACAGTCATATCAGGCTCTAATTCCACTAACGCCCAGCCCGTTGCAGAAACTCCCATTCCTTTAATGCGGGCTGAGTCTTCTGCCGCCCCTAGTTCTGGCGTTGCAGCATCCGTCCCAACTGTATCGGTAATCTCTTCGCTAACCAACGCTGAGGGTGCATCCTCCGTTTCTGTACCGACAGTGGCAAAAATTAATAGTATTCCGCTCACAGCATTTTCGACCCCAGGTGTTAGCGACCAAGGCAATAGCACTCTCAATGCTCAGCCAAAATTTACAGGTACACTCCGGCAAATCTCCGTTCCCGCTAACTCTCAAGGCGCGGTCGAAAAATCATTTGCGCCCACAACTGAACTGACTTCCCCCGCTAGGGAGTTAGCTGTTGAGAACACAACCCCAACTCTGCCCTCCTCAGTGCCCGTTCAGCAAGCTGGCAATGAGATGGTAACGGTCGATTTGCAAACTTCCACAGCCGCAAATTCGCCCAACCCTTACGCCGATCGCTTGAGATCGGAAATCACCAGGCTCCGAGAGGAGTATCGGGCAGATAGAAACAATCAGCAGGAAGTAAAAACAATATCAACCACAGCTTTTGTTGGCAATACGCAGTTACCAACTGCGGAGGCTAACCACTCAAATAGTATTGAACCTATCAATCCAGAGTTCAATCCTCAGCGCTACGCTCAAGCAGTACAGAACGAAATTAGCACGCCCCAGTCTCGACAGTGGGCCCAGCAGTTGCAGCGACAGCAGCAACAAGAGCGAGCCAATTCACAGCAGCGTGCAGTCGGAGTCGCCCCGGTACAGCCCTCTGCTACCTCTGGGCAGCCCCTCGTTGCCACAGCTCCTCTAGGTGCTGATGCTTACGACCCTCTGAGCAATCCTTCCTTGGGACGGATGGTTTCTCCTGAGTTACCTCCTCTTCCCGGAGCCGATACCTATCTACCGGCAGGCTCTATGCCCTCTAAGGGCTTTATTTGGCCGGCTAAGGGAGTTCTTTCCTCTGGCTATGGCTGGCGCTGGGGACGGATGCACAAGGGCATTGACATCGCAGGTGACATTGGGACACCAATTGTGGCTGCCGATGCTGGTGTTGTGACTTATGCAAGTTGGAATGACGGGGGTTATGGCTACCTGGTGGAAGTTACCCACGCCAACGGTACTGTCACTCTTTACGCCCACAACAACCGAATTTTGGTGCAAGAAGGTCAGCGTGTGGCTCAAGGTCAGCAAATTTCGGAAATGGGTAGCACTGGCTTCAGTACCGGCCCTCACTTGCACTTTGAAATTCATACTTCTGCACAAGGGGCTGTCAATCCAATGGCATTTCTACCAGATGACTCTAGGACTGCTTCTCAATAGGGATTTCCCTTGAGTTGTAGGGACACTGTTTACCTGCAACGGGGGCGATGGGATGCCCCCTTTGCTTGCTATGTATGTCCTCACGGTATTGGCTGGCAGTTTCCCTATTATCAAAACCAATAACTCGGAGTTGAAAGTTTTGTTTTTTTTATCAATTTGGTCTAGCTATTGTTGGCGACCTTGTGCTAAGATAAAAAATCGTGAAACCAACTTGGCTCAGTAGCTCAGTGGCAGAGCTAGGGACTCATAAGCCCTCGGTCGCAGGTTCAAATCCCGCCTGAGCCATATTTAATAAAGTAAAAAACGCGCTGACTCTGTTCGAGCGCGTTTTTCGATCGCGGAGTGTAGTTGTAGTCGTTATGAGTATGGTATATTTGTAACAGTTCGTAAAATTAGTATCTGCCTGGACAGACTTGCTCAAGGGCGACCTTGGGACTAAGCCTACAGCAATTCAAGGAGAATAAATTCATGGCCGTTAAAACAGAAACCGAAACCCTCCGGGTTGGTCTACCTGCACCCGACTTCACAGCCACAGCCGTAGTGGATCAGGAATTCAAGACGGTTAAACTGTCTGACTATAAAGGCAAAAAGTATGTAGTCTTGTTTTTCTACCCCTTGGACTTCACTTTTGTTTGCCCGACAGAGATTATCGCTTTTAGCGATCGCCACGAAGAGTTCAAGAAACTCGATACTGAAATTCTGGGCGTATCCGTTGACAGCGAATTTTCTCACCTGGCCTGGATACAGAGCGATCGCAAATCCGGCGGCGTTGGCGACCTCAACTATCCCTTAGTTGCTGATATCAAAAAAACAATTAGCGCCGATTATAACGTCCTCGATCCAGAAGCAGGAATCGCTCTGAGAGGTCTGTTCATCATCGACAAAGAAGGTATTATCCAGCACTCAACGATTAATAACCTCGCCTTTGGTCGCAATGTAGATGAAACGCTCCGTACCCTGCAAGCCATTCAGCACGTCCAGTCTCACCCTGATGAAGTTTGCCCCGCTGGTTGGCAGCCTGGAGAAAAGACAATGAATCCAGATCCCGTGAAGTCTAAAGTATACTTTGCGGCGGTATAATCCAAGTTGTTGACAGTTAACAGTTAACTGTTAACTGTTAACTGTTAACAACTACCAGTTAGTTAGTAATTAGTTAGTAATTAGAAATTATGCTGACTTCCACAGACTTTAGGGGCTTGTTAAATCAGCGCTTTTTTCAAAACTTTTTTCCCGTTCCCGCTACAAACGAGCTTAAAGTGGGAGAAATAACTCCAGACTTTGAACTACCAGATATTACCAACGGTAAACTGGTGCGTTTATCAAATTACCGGGGCGATCGCCCAGTTGTACTCGCATTTACCCGCATCTTCACGGAAAAGCAATATTGCCCGTTTTGCTTCCCCCACATTAAAGCACTTAATGAAAACTACGAGCAGTTTGCCGAGCGGGATGTAGAACTATTGATGATTACCAGTACCGATGACCGGCAAAGTCAAATCGTGGTTACAGATTTAGGTTTAAAAATACCCTTGCTGTGCGATCCTACTTGTCGAGTATTTCGAGCATATCAAGTCGGTCAAGCTTTGGGGGCTCCTTTGCCAGGGCAGTTTGTTTTAGATAAACAAGGAATACTTCAGTTTAAACATTTGTTTTCTTTCTTGGATCATAATGCTAGTTCAGAGAGTTTACTTGCAGCGGTAGATCGGCTGAGAACTACAGAATAAGCAGTTTATTTGCCAAATGGGGATGCTCCCTAGCAGTCAGCCGAAACCAACTTGTAGCTGACTGCCAAATCTTAATAGTTTTAGTTTTCCGCCACAGCCTTATTTACGGCTTCAATATCCAATTCTAAGGCTTGAGCAATCTGTTCCACATTCAACCCAAGTGCTAATAAGCGAGGAACTGATTCAAGTTTACCTTCGAGCTTACCTTCGAGCTTACCTTCGAGTTTACCTTCGAGTTTACCTTCCTCTTTAGCTTCAGCCCTAACTTCCTGAAAATACCTTGTCTGTTTTAACTCCTGTAATCCAAACATGGCTTCTATCTCCTGGCGACTAAACTGCGGTAATTTATAGACCATTATTGTCTCTATCAATCCTACAACTTTTTGCTTGAGAGCGGCATCAGAAATCTCTTGCCGTGCTTTGCCGATTAATTCCCTAGCTTGCTCAACAGCATTTTCTTCATTCTGCACCACTAATTTCACCATTCCCAATTCTAGAGATAGGTTACTTGGTTCCCCTAACTCATCTAAATACACTCGCTGCAAAAGGGGAGAAAAACCTACACTTTCATGGGTAAAAAATCGCTGATACGGCCTTGGGATGCCGGGATCGAAACTGCGGCTTGCAAATATCGCTACAGCACGCCAATCTTGAACAGGTTGATATTGACCTAAGTAAACGAAGATTTCCGTAAAAAATCGCCAGTAAAAATCATCTTTTTTCTGGAATTGTACTTCCACAAAATAAATCAGTGAGTCTATGTCGCCTTCTGGAGGTAAGAATACTCCATCAAAGCGGCGGGCCAATTCTTTGATTTCCTGGGAAGTAAACTGGTAGCCTTCAGCTAGTGACGCAGGTTCACCAATAAGTTCAAATAATACACTGGGTAAGGTTTGAAAAAGTTGATAAAAGATGGTGTCAGTTCTCATAGAATTATTCCTCCCTACCGATTTAATAATTCGCGCACTAAGTTTGCCAAACGAGTTGCACTATCATTAACTGCCAACTTATAAACGGCAGCCGACATTTTTGCCAAGTGTTCGGAATCTGCTAATAAATTCAACACTTTAGTTTCTAAAACTTCTGCATTTAATTCACTTTGCCGGAAAGATAAGGCTGCGCCAATTTTGGTAAAAACTGCGGCATTAAAACTTTGATGATCTTCCGCTGCATAGGGATAAGGAATCAAAATTGCAGGCGTTCCTGTGACGGCTAATTCTGTTAGCGCACTCGCACCAGAACGACTAATTGCTAAATTTGCGCGTTGCAATAGTCCACCCATATTGTTATAAAATGGCAGGGAAAAATATTGAGGATGTTTGAGAGTATCAGCATCCGGGTCATTATTTCCTGTTAAGTGTACAATCGTTGCACCTGCATTAAACCAAGCAGGAGCGCATTGTCTAACTAATTGATTAATTCCTACTGCACCTTGGGAGCCGCCCATTGCTACAATTAGGGGAACATTCTCAGCAATTGGCAAGTCCAAGGGTTGAGGTGTAAGAAATTGCGATCGCACTGGCGTACCCGCATAAACCGTCTTAGCGCGAGGCAAATACTGCGCCGCCGCCTCAAAACCGATCGCAACTTTAGTACACCAAGGGCCAAACCAGCGCGTTACTTTCCCTGGCAAAGCATTAGACTCGTGGAGGATAACAGGCAAACCGAGCGATCGCGCCGCTAAAATCGCGGGTGCTGCAATATAGCCGCCAGTGGTGAAAACGCCCTGAAAATTGCCCTGTTTTAGCAGATTCCGCACTTCAAGGATGGAACTGGCGAGCCGACCCAGAATTCGCGCTGTACCCAGCCCAAATCGCCCCTGGAAGCCTTCTACGGGGATAGTATGGAGGGGGTAGAGAGGTGGGATTAATTCGGTTTCCATGCGATCGGGGACTCCCAGCCATTCTATTTGATAGTCGCTCAATTGCTCGGCGGTGGCGATCGCAGGAAATAAATGTCCTCCAGTACCGCTAGCTGCAATCAGTAATCGAATCTGCGTATTTGTCAAGACGTTTTTTCTCCTAGAAGCTCAATAGATCGATCGATTTTATATGGGAAATTTGAAATTTTAGATTATCATGCTGATAGTTAGTTCCTCCACCCACATCCTACAATCTCAAAGCAGTCAGAAGAGGTGAATTCCCTCGCTGACTCTATCCTGGCAAATCACCAAAATATCATCAAATGCGTAATCCTTTGAATTCCCTGCCAAATATTTCTAAATATTTTCCCGATCGCTTCTCAGTAAAAGATGCGATCGCCTCTCCCTTAGTCGGCCTGTCATCGATCGCCCCTCTATTTCTAAGTTTAACAATTGGTGGGATTGGCTTACTAAATCCCTCCCCTGTCAAGGCTCAAGGTACCCTCGCCGATCGCGCTACCATCATTGCTCAAACCCCTACAAACGCACCCGCTGAATTGACAAAACTCCTGAGTGAAATTGATGCCGCAGCGAACAGCCAAAATGTTAAAGCCTTGATGAATTTTTACAGTCAAAATTTTACAAATTCTGATGGCTTAAACCGCCAGAGTATGGAGAAAGCTATCAAGCAATTCTGGCAGGGTTATTCTATATTGAAATACAGTACCGAGCTTAAATCTTGGAAAGCGGAAGGGAACGCATTTATTGCTGAAACTGAGACTACGATTACAGGTACTCAGAAGAAAGAAAATAGAGAGATAAAACTTAAATCTACTATCCGTTCTCAGCAGCGCTTTGAAGGGAATAGAATTGTTAAACAAGAGATTTTAGCAGAGAGAAATCAGCTAACTTCTGGTGAAAATCCACCTACAATTCAGATGAATTTACCAGAGCAAGTCAATGTTGGTCAAGAATATAATTTTGATGCCATTGTGCAAGAACCTCTCGGCAATGATATCTTAATTGGCACAGCTTTGGAAGAACCAATTTCAGAAAAAACATTTTTTAGTACCAGTCCAGTAGAACTAGAATTACTAGCTTCTGGAGGAGTATTTAAGGTAGGAAAAGCACCAGAAACCCCAGAAAATCGCTGGATTTCAGCAATATTGATGCGGCAAGGCGGCATTACCGTAATTACTCAGCGCCTCCGAGTTGTAAAGTAATAAAATTCTGTGGCAGTAAGGATTTTAGCTGGAAAATCCTTACTGCAAATCAGAGATTTACTGAGAACAAATAGTAAGTAAAAAAATGAGTTCAGTTCAAGATAAAATTGTTTTAATTACGGGTGCTAGCAGCGGTATTGGTGCAGCTTGTGCTCGAATTTTTGCTAGAGGAGGTGCTAAACTAATATTAGCTGCTCGCCGCCTTGAACGGTTGAAGAATATGGCTGCGGAACTAACTAAAGAGTTTGAAACAGAGATTTATTTTCTACAGTTAGATGTGCGCGATCGCGCTCAAGTTGAATCGGCTTTTACCAAATTACCTGATGCCTGGGCAAAAGTTGATATTCTAATTAATAATGCTGGCTTAAGTCGTGGTTTAGATAAACTTTACGAGGGCGATTTCCAAGATTGGGAGGAAATGATAGATACCAACGTCAAGGGATTGCTTTATGTCACTCGTTATATTGTACCTGGGATGGTGAGTAGAGGTCGCGGTCACGTAATAAATATTGGCTCAATTGCCGGTCATCAAACCTATCCAGGTGGTAATGTTTATTGTGCCTCAAAAGCAGCAGTTAAAGCAATTTCCGAAGGTTTAAAACAAGACCTTTTGGGTACGCCAATTAGAGTGAGTTCGGTAGACCCAGGTTTAGTGGAAACAGAATTTAGTCAAATACGGTTTCATGGCGATGGGGAGAGGGCAAAAAATGTTTACCAAGGATTAACACCTTTGACACCTGATGACGTGGCGGATGTGGTGTATTTTTGTGCGACGAGATCGCCTCACGTTAATATTAGTGAAGTCCTCTTAGTGCCCACAGATCAAGCTACTGCAACTCTAGTTCACCGCAGAGTTGAATAGAATAATTTTGTAAAAATAAAGACTTCCCCAACCTAGACCTAATTTGTTTCCAATTTTTCCGGATCTCTTTTATTTTCATTGGAAAGTAAGTTGGTAGATGCACCCTGATTGATCGCCCCCGGCCAAATTTGGCTGGGGTTTTTTATAGGAAGAAGGGGCTAGGGACTAGGGAAGAT
>NZ_CACA01000083.1:0-43730 GCF_000180455.1 Kamptonema sp. PCC 6506 | reverse complement strand
AGATAGGGGAGATAGCGAGGATTTGTTTGTTCATCTAAGAGCTAAAATTCCTAATTCTAAATTGGTTGGGGGCGCAGTTGTAGATCGAGAAATTGTAGAAGCAGTAGAAGCAATTGTACCTGGAAGAGAAACTCCTCTGCAAAATCAACTTGCTCCAGCCTTGCCAATTCAAACAACAATTCAATCTTCCCTTAAACAATTTCAAATTCACCTACTAGGACACGCTCACTTAGACTTAGCTTGGTTGTGGCCAGTCAGCGAAACTTGGGAAGTAGCACAGCGGACATTTGAATCAGCACTCCAACTATTACAAGAATTTCCCGACTTGATTTTCTGCCACTCCACACCCGCCCTTTACGCCTGGATAGAAAAACATCGCCCCGACTTATTTGCAAACATCAAACAACAAGTCGCCGCCGGACGATGGGAAATTGTTGGGGGAACTTGGGTAGAACCAGAATTAAACCTCATTTCTGGTGAGTCAATTATCCGCCAAGTTCTTTACGGTCAACGTTACGCACGAGAGAAATTTGGAGAATTAATGCGAGTAGCTTGGCTACCGGATACTTTCGGTTTTTGTTGGCAGTTACCTCAAATTTTCAAGCAAGGCAAAATTACCTACTTTGTCACCCAAAAGCTAAGCTGGAACGATACAACAGAATTTCCTCACAGTGTATTTTGGTGGCAGTCGCCAGACGGCTCTAAAATATTGAGCTTGATGTCGGCACCGATTGGCGAAGGCATTGAAGCAGTAAAGATGGCAAGTTATGCCTACGATTGGGAAGCTAAAACAGGTTTGAGGGATGCTCTTTGGTTGCCAGGAGTTGGCGATCATGGCGGTGGGCCGACTCGCGATATGTTGGAAGTAGCTAAGCGTTGGCAACATTCGCCGTTTTTTCCCGAATTGAAATTCACTAAAGCGGTTGATTATTTATCTGCGATTAGCGGTAAGTTGTCAGAAGAGTTGTCACAAGTACAGCCGAGAGATGAGACAAATACGCCATTACCAATTCCGGTTTGGAATGACGAACTTTACTTGGAATTCCATCGCGGCTGTTACACGAGTCATGCCGACCAAAAACGTTGGAACCGCCGTTGTGAAGGCTTATTATACGAAGCTGAACTGTTAGCGGCCTTGGCAACTTTGAGTGCAGGTCTGGTTTATCCAAAAGTTGAATTAGAGACAGCTTGGAAACAGGTTCTTTTCAATCAATTTCACGATATTTTGCCCGGTTCTTCCATCGGTGAAGTTTACGCGGAAGCGAATCAAGGTTGGGCAGAGGTGGAACGGGTTGGTGAGGAAATATTAACAGCGGCGATGGATGCGATCGCATCTCAAATTACTTTACCTCCACCGCCGCACCCCCAGGCGCAACCAATTCTAATTTTCAATACCCTCAACTGGTCGCGGTCTGAGGTAGTTGCTCTACCTTTACCAACTTCTACCCAGCTTTTAACAGAAGTTGGAGGAGATATGGACTGGCAAATCTGTGATTTGTCTGGAGAAAGGCTAACTTCCCAGCTCTCTAATCCTGAGCATGACTCTCCGGCTACGCTGTTATTTTTGGCGACAGAGATACCGCCTGTCGGCTATCGGCTGTTTTGGTTATATCCGCAAGCAGTTGGAACCCTTGAGAATGCGTCGAGTGAGGAAGAGAGCCAGAAAAAAGTCAAGCTACCCCAGGTTACACCCGTAATTTTAGCACGAGATCCCGACTTTGAACAAAAAAAATATTTTGAGGCAAAAGATTGGATTTTAGAGAATGAATTTATCCGGGTAAAAGTGGAGAGTAATACTGGCAATTTATCCAGTATTTTTGATAAAGCTGACAGCAGGGAAATCCTCAATCAAGGCGGAGGAAATCAACTGCAAGCTTTCCAAGATAGCGGCCAATATTGGGATGCTTGGAACATCGATCCAAATTATGCCGAACATCCTTTACCTACACCCATATTAAAAGATATTCGTTGGATAGAGCAAGGAAAAATCCAGCAGCGATTGCGAGTAGTGCGACAAATTGGTGAGTCAGAATTTTGCCAAGATTACATCCTCGAAGAGTCGTCACCCGTGCTAAAAATTGCCACAATTGTAGATTGGCAAGAACGTCATGTATTAGTAAAGGTAGCTTTTTCACTTAATTTAGAAACAGACGCAGTAACCTATGAAATCCCCTGCGGTGCGATTGAGCGGAAGACGCGATTAAGTGCGGAACAAAACCCGTCATTTGCTAAATGGGAAGTACCAGCTTTGCGCTGGGCTGACATAAGTGTTGGTGGATACGGTGTGAGTTTATTGAATGATTGCAAATATGGTTATGACGCTCAATCAGATCAATTGCGGCTAACCTTGTTAAGGGGTTCCACCTGGCCAGATGAAGCAGCAGATCGAGGTATTCATCAATTTACTTATGGCATTTATCCTCACGCAGGAAGTTGGCAAGATGCTCAGACAGTTAGACGCGGCTATGAGTTGAATTTGCCGTTAAAGGTGAAGGCGTTGCCGATAGGAGAAGAGGGAGGTAAGAGTCTACCACCTGTAGGTAAGTTGTTGGACTTATCGGGGGAAAATTTAGTTTTGATGGCGTTTAAGCAGTCGGAGGACGATGAGAATATTTGGATTTTACGGTGTTATGAGTGTTGCGGAGGAGAGGGAAGGTTGGAATTGAAGAGCGATTTGGGGTTGGCAATTGTGCAGTCAGTGAATTTGTTAGAAGAAGGGGAGGATGAGGAACTAACTGCAAAAATGCCGAGAGAAGAGCAAGAGAGAATTAATTGCCGGGGGGATGGGCAAGCTTTTAAGATTGCACCTTGGAAAATTGTTAGTTTTGCTGTTGTGAAGAGCTAAGAAGATGGGGAAGATGGGGAAGATGGGTAATTAGCGATTAGCCATTACCAATTATGAACACGGATTTTACCGATTACACGGATTACACGGATTAGTTAGAGTCACGATCGTTGAGTCTGTGAAATCAGAGGAATCTGTAAAATCTGTGTATCCCAATTACCAATTACCAATTACCAATTACCAATTACCAATTACCAATTACCCAGTAGGTTATTCAAAATACTCCTGATATAACTCCTTGAGTAGACTTTCCAATTCTTCTTCAGGACAGCACTCAATCAAAGCTGCAAAGACACCTAACAATTTAGCTGCGCTTTCTCCCAGCATTGGACTTAATCCCCAAACATCCTGTACCCAATCTTGAGGACGATCGTCATCGAAAACAAAACGTTCGAGTAGTTGCTTGGCTTCTATTTTGGAAATCGACATCGGGTTGACCTGTAGCTAGAAAAACGTTAAACTAAATTTATCCGCCTCAAAGATTGTAGGAGGCAATATCTCCTCTACTAATAATAGCGCAGACTTGACAGTTTTGTTCCCTTTTCAGACAAAATTAAAATTTTTAATTGATAATTGCTTATGACTACTTTAAATCTGGTTGCCAAACCAATTAGTCTCATGAAGTTTGCTCCCGGTAGCGCCGTCACGATCGCCAATGTAAGTTGGCTGGAATTCGAGTCAATTTTACAAGAATTAGGACAAAAACGACGGGCGAGAGTTGCTTATAGCCAAGGTAATTTAGAAATTATGGTTCCCTTACCCGAACACGAAATTCCGAGAGATTTAATTTCAGATATTGTCAAAACTTTGCTGAGGGCGGCTGGTATTCGTTATCAACCTTTTGGCTCTACTACGTTTAAAAAAGAAGGTAGAGCAGGTATTGAACCCGATGCTTGTTTTTATATTGAGAATTATCAGCAGATGATTGGTCGTCGCCGACTTGAACCTAACGATCCACCTCCCGATTTGGCTATCGAAGCTGATGTCACTTCTAAAACAACTCTGGAAGCATATCAAGGGATTGGAGTACCTGAAGTATGGGTTTATGATAGTGGGAGGTTAACTATTTATTTGCTGAGGGATGGAGAGTATGTAAAATCTGATATTAGTCCTACTTTTTCACGGATAGCTATTACTAAGATTATACCCGCTGCGGTAGCCCGTTCTTGGGTGGTGGGAAATCTTCAGGCTTTAGAAGAATTGGAACATGACTTACGAAAGTGACACTTTAAATAAAGGTATAGCCTTTCTCAGTTAGATGAGGTACGACTGGTAATTGCTAACTGTTAACTGTTAACTGTTAACTGGGGAAAAATCCCCCCGTCTTCCCATCCTCCCCATCTTCCCTAGCCCCTAGCCCCTAGCCCCTAGCCCCTCTTCATTAAACATTCAATATATCCAAAAATAAGCAATGACCAAAGTGACCAAAGTCAAGGGCAAGCCAAATCGTAAATGTTCCTGAAAACTCAGCCGATAACCTTGCTTACCCCCCACCTCCGCCACAATCAAATTAGCCACAGAACCCAATAAAGTTAAATTCCCCGCCAGGGTAGAAGCAGCCGCCAATAGCAACCAAGCTTGCGTATCTCCTTTCGGAATAAGAGACTGGAGAACCAACACAGCCGGCACATTAGAAATTAAATTAGAAAGAATTACCGTGACTGCCAATAAACTTGGTGGCTGCTCGATCGAACCCGTTAAATTATTTAATATTCCTAGTTCCTGGGTAGCATGAGTAATCACAAACAATCCCGCAAACATTACTAGCAGGTTCCAGTCTATATTACCCAAAATGCGATCGCTATTGACTCGACGAGTAATCAATAAGATACTAGCAGCAATTAAAGCCGAATCTGCTAAAGGATATCCCGTTAAAAATGCGATTAAAAGTCCCGCCGTCACCCATAAACTTTTAAATAATAAAGGTTTAAAAAGACGATAACGAACTAAGGGATAAGTGGGAAAAGGTTTCAAAGAACGTACTTCTGGATAAAGCCACCACAGCCAACCCACCTGAACCAAGAGACAAATTAAAGCAACAGGTGCAAGAGATCGCGCAAATTCTAAATAGCCGATTCCCGAAAAAGAACCAATCAGAATATTTTGCGGATTCCCACTGATAGTCGCGACGGAACCCAAATTAGTACCTCCCGCTAAAGCTAATAAATAAGGTAATGGATTCACAGACAGAGAGCGAGTCAAAGTCAATGTTAAAGGCGTTAATAAAATAGCGGTTGTATCGTTGAGGAAAAATGCTGATAAAATGCCGCTACCAAAGGTGATAGCCACCAAAATTCCCAAGGGACTCTTACCGAAGCGAGTCAAAAAGACTAGAGCTAATTGAAAAAAACCAGAGGCTCCCAAAGCCGAATTAACAACCATCATCCCTAATAGGAAAACAATAGTTCCAGCGTCAATTGCTTCCCAAGCTGAGTTAAGGTTAAGAATTCCCAAAGCCACAACCAAACCAGAACCTGCGATCGCGATCGCAGCACGGTTCATTCGCAGTCCTGGCAAGTATCCCAAACCCAAACCCAAGTAGGTCAGGCCCAAAACTAAGTATTTAAGTAGTATCATGTATTGTAGAAAATCCTGTAGTACCGATTTCTTCCATTGTGGAGGATACTGGAAAAAAGAGATCGATTGGCATTAATGAAGAGCTTATGGCTCCGAGTGCTGCGATCGCAAACAGTCGAGCTTCCAGACAAAGGATGCACCAGACTCCTTAGCACTGAAAATGAAGAGGTTATAAATTTGTTACAATTTGCAGCTTTTTGGAACCAAAAGCATTAGTTTAGTTTCAAGCAAAAGCTAAATCTGACTACATAGATACAGTTGATAAACAACGATTTAAGCCAAAAGTGTCGATCAGAAAATCCCACTCAAGCGACCAAGAAAGAGAGAATCTCCACTCTTCCGATGACTGTACCAGCGTTCCCCAGATGCGAGAATTTTCCACAGAAGGAATGCCTGAACGGGAGTGGTATCGAATGCTGTGGGAAAATCTTCCCTGCATCTACTTTGTTATAGATGCTAGAGGTATTGTTTTTTCCGTAAATCAGTTTGGTGCAAACCGCATCGGTTATAGTCAACGAGAGTTAACTTCCCAACTAATTTTTAGCATTTTTAACTCAGAATGTCGCGATTGCCTAGAAGAGCAGTTTTTCGCTTTCGCACAGCAGACAAACAGCCATTCATCTCCAACCTCTGCCTTAAGAGAAGCGCGTATAACTTGCAAAGATGGTAGCATTCTGACTGTAAAATCGATCTTACACGCCTTGCCGCCACTAACTGGGGAAGAAATCGCCAGAGAGAGAACATTGGTAAGTGGTAATTGCCAATTACCCTTAATTCTACTAATTTGTGAAATCCTATCTGTGCCAATTACTAATGTGGAAACAAGCTCAGAAAAAAAATATAGCCAACTTGCAGAAGAAGCTTTGGAACGAGAGCGAAACCTGTTTACAACTGGCCCAGTTACAATTTTTCGCTGGCGACCCCAAGAAAATTGGCAAGTGGAATACGTCTCCCCAAATGTCGTACAATTCGGCTATGAAGCTAGCGATTTTATCAGCGGTAAATTGTTTTATACTAATATTATTCATCAGGAAGACTTAGCGAGAGTCGTGGCGGAATTCCAAAGTTATAGCGAAGCAGGAGCGACTTCTTTTGAACACAATTACCGGATTGTTAAAGGAGATGGTTTAATCCGCTGGGTGTACGATTTCACCTCAGTTACCCGTAATAGTATTGGCGAAATTGCTTATTGCGATGGGTATGTTTTAGACATTACGGAGAGCAAACTCGCCCAAATTGCGCTTCGCCAGCAAGCGGAAAGAGAACGCTTAGTTGGACAAATTCAAGCTCGCATTCGCTCTTCCTTGGACTTAAATGCAGTTCTCAATACTGCGGCCGCAGAAGTGAGGCAATTTCTGGCAACTGATAGAGTAATTATTTTCCGTTTTCGACCAGACTGGAGTGGCGATGTGGTGGTAGAATCGGCGAGTAAGGGAACAATGTCAATTTTGAATACAAATCTCTATGACCCTTGTTTTGGACAAACCTATGTAGGACAGTACCAAAAAGGTAGAATTCGAGCTATAGAGGATATTTACAATGCTGGTTTGAGCGAGTGTCACGTCAATTTATTAAGCAACTGTAAGGTGAGAGCAAATTTAGTAGTGCCCATTATTCAAAGCGACCAAACAGTTAAAAATTCACCTTCCTCCTCTTCAGTTGTTAATAGAGGCAGTCAAAATCAAAATAGTTTATGGGGTTTGCTAATTGCTCACCATTGCAACAACACTAGGCAATGGCAGTCTTGGGAGATGGAGTTGCTAAAACAATTGGCTACTCAAATTGCGATCGCGATCGAGCAATCTCAACTTTACCAGCAGTTAGAAGCAGCTAACCAAGAGTTACAGAATTTAGCCTCCTTGGACGGCCTGACAAAAATAGCTAATCGCCGCCGATTTGACGAAGTTCTTACCCAAGAGTGGCAGCGGTTAATAGTTGAACCCATACGGCTATCTTTGATTTTGTGTGATATAGACTGTTTTAAAGCTTATAATGACACTTACGGCCACCAAGCAGGTGATTCTTGTTTGCAACAAGTAGCCACTGCCATCCGCGATGCTTGCCGCGAAATTCCGCCGGAACGCCTCTATTTGGTAGCGAGATATGGAGGGGAAGAATTTGCAGTTATTCTGCCGAATACAGGAATTACAGATGCGATCGCAGTGGCAGAGGAAATCCGCCGTCGCATCCAGACTTTAGCAATTCCCCACCAGCAATCTTTTGTCTCGGAGTATATCACCCTCAGTTTAGGCGTAGCGAGTGCTGACGCTGCTGAGGCTTTGCCGGAAACTTTGATTGCTGCTGCTGACAAGGCCCTCTACGAGGCAAAATCTTTAGGTCGCGATCGCGTTGTGGCGAAGGAATAAAGAACAGGGAACAGGGAAAAAAGGAAAAAGCATGAGCATCTTCAATTTTTCATATCATAAACTACTGAAACCCACTTATCCTCTTCCCCTATTCCCTATTCCCCCTATTCCCCAAACCCTAGCCCCTTCTTCCCCTATTCCCCTCTTTCCCTAGCCCCTAGCCCCTAGCCCCTAGCCCCTCGCCATAGGCCTCCATTGGCAAACAAGAACAGACAAAATTGCGATCGCCAAAGGCATTATCAATTCGTCCCACCGCCGGCCAGAATTTGTATTCTCGCGTCCAAGGCGCAGGATAAGCTGCTGCTTCGCGAGAATAAGGGTGATTCCATTCAGATACCATTAGCGATTCTGCCGTATGCGGTGCATTTTTTAACAGATTATTGGTAGCATCCATTTTACCATTTTCAATCTCCTCAATTTCCTTGCGAATCGCAATCATCGCCTCACAAAAACGGTCTAATTCCTCCTTCGATTCGCTTTCCGTCGGTTCCACCATCACCGTACCCGCAACAGGCCAAGAAACAGTAGGCGCGTGAAAACCATAATCCATCAAGCGCTTAGCAATATCTTCCACTTCAATACCAGCGGATTTTTTTAGCGATCGCAAATCCAAAATACACTCATGGGCAACCAAGCCCGCCTTGCCTTTATACAAAACAGGATAGTAACTTTCTAACCGCCGCGCAATATAATTAGCATTCAAAATTGCCACCTTAGTTGCCTCAGTTAAACCCTCCCCACCCATCATCTGAATATACATCCAAGAAATAGTCAAAATGCTAGCACTTCCCCAAGGCGCAGCCGAAACATAACCAATAGATTTTGCCTCTTCAACTTCATTTCCCCCTCCCTTACTAAGGGGGGGTTGGGGGGGTGAATTGTCGGCAAAAATTCTACCAAATGCGACATTACCCCAATTGGCCCCATGCCAGGGCCGCCGCCACCGTGAGGAATGCAGAAAGTTTTATGCAAATTTAAGTGACAAACATCCGCCCCAAAATCTCCCGGCCGACACAAACCAACTTGGGCATTCATATTAGCCCCATCCATATAAACCTGTCCACCTTTAGCATGGACAATCTCGCAAATTTCCTGAATTTGCTCTTCAAAAACGCCGTGAGTAGAGGGATATGTCACCATTAAAGCAGCCAGTTCGCTGCTATGTTTTTCCGCCTTTTTCTGCAAGTCTTCAACATCAATATTGCCTTGGTCATCGCAAGCAACAGGCACAACTTTCATCCCTGCCATCACCGCACTTGCCGGATTTGTACCGTGTGCAGACTGAGGAATTAAACAAACATTCCGATGACTTTCACCTCGACTTTCATGGTATTGCCGAATCACCAATAAACCTGCATATTCGCCTTGAGAACCTGCATTTGGTTGTAGAGAAATGCCAGCAAAACCAGTAATTTCAGCTAGCCATTCTTCAAGTTGTTGGAACAGAACTTGATAGCCTTGAGTTTGCGATAAAGGTGCGAAGGGGTGCAGCTTGCCAAACTCCGGCCAAGTCACTGGCAACATCTCCGAAGTTGCATTTAACTTCATCGTACAAGAACCCAAAGGAATCATCGATGTAGTTAGCGATAAATCCTTACTTTCCAGTCGGTGTAAATACCGCAAAAGTTCGGTTTCCGAGTGATAGCGGTTGAATACAGGATGAGTTAAATAACTGCTAGTACGGGCAAAAGGTTGATATTGTAAAAGCATTTCTTCGGTACGAAATCCAAACAAATCCTTGGAATTAGGATCGAAGCCCGCAAACACATACCAGAGATTTCTCAAATCTCCAACACTCGTAGTTTCATCAATAGAAATCCCGACAGTCTTTTCATCAAAAATTCTTAGATTAATTTGACGTGAATCAGCAGCTTCTATAATTTCTGCCAGCGACTTTTTTGAACCTAATTCAACGCGAAAAGTATCAAAAAAAGGTTCAGTGCCAATTTTATATCCTAAGCGTTCCAATCCAATTGCGAAAGTAGCAGTAAACCTGTGAACTCTCTCGGCAATTCTTTGCAATCCCTCCGGCCCATGATAGACAGCATACATACTAGCCATTACTGCTAACAAAACTTGGGCAGTACAAATATTGCTAGTAGCTTTATCGCGGCGGATATGCTGTTCGCGAGTTTGCAGTGCTAACCGTAAAGCTGGTTTCCCATTTACATCCTTAGAAACCCCCACAATTCGCCCCGGAACTTGCCGTTTAAACTCCTCTCGCGTGGCGAAATAAGCTGCATGAGGCCCCCCATATCCCATCGGTACTCCGAAGCGCTGAGTGCTGCCTACGGCAATGTCAGCGCCAAATTCACCGGGGGGTTTAAGCAGACAAAGACTCAAAATATCTGCGGCGACTGTTACTAAAGCACCGCGATTATGGGCTTGTTCGATGAAATTTTTATAATCATAAATTATGCCATCGGTAGCGGGATATTGTAGCAGCGCCCCAAAAATTTCTTTGTCAAATTCAAAGGTTTGATGGTCGCCAATAATAATATCAAAACCCAATGGTTGAGCGCGAGTTTGTACTACTTCTATAGTTTGGGGATGGCAATCTTTAGAAACAAAAAATGCTTTGGCTTTATTTTTACTGATGCCATAAGTCATAGTCATGGCTTCTGACGCTGCTGTGCCTTCATCGAGTAAGGAAGCGTTAGCAATTTCCAATCCTGTGAGGTCGATAATCATGGTTTGGAAATTCAGCAAAGCTTCTAATCTACCTTGGGCAATTTCGGCTTGATAAGGCGTATAAGCTGTGTACCAACCTGGATTTTCTAGAATATTCCGCTGAATTACTGGCGGCGTGATGCAGTCGTAATATCCCATGCCAATAAATGAGCGAAATACTTGATTTTTAGAGGCAATTTCTTTAAGTTGCGCGATCGCGGCATATTCGCGTGTGGCTGCGGGCAATTTGAGGGGTTGCTTGAGGCGGATCGCTTGGGGTACAGTTTTGTCAATGAGGCGATCGAGGGTGGGAGAACCCAAAACATCAAGCATAAGCTGGACTTCAGCAGCAGTAGGGCCAATATGCCGATTCACAAAGCCACCTGTAGAGGCAGGAGTTGGCTGCTGAGTGGACTTAATTTCAGGGCTATAGGGTGTCAAGGGTGATTCTCCAGTACTGAGTGCTTATTATTTTGTAACATTTTTCCAAATTATCAGGTATCGCGATCGCACTTTGGCAATTACAGGCTAAATCAATATTATCGATGGGGTTACTCTCTCCCAGAGAGTGCGATCGCTCTTCTCCACCTCAGCATTTTGCATTGGTAACATATTAACAGCAGGGGTTCGATCCGCGACGATACCTATCCCCACATTACCGCAGCTAGGGATTAAGGATGCTTTTGTGCTATCATTATTATTGTAAAAAAGAGCTAAAATTTTATGGAAACAACTTTAAAATTCCTAAAAATATCGCAATCGCAAAAGCTTTTACTTAGCGTTATCTCCTTTGCTGTACCGATATTGATGTTGTTATATTTTACAGTTTCTGGGATTAACGACGATATAAATTTTGGAAGAGTGGAAATATTGGGAAATAGACTGCTCTCACCTTTAAGCCAACTTTTAGTATTAGTCTCCAAAGAGCAGAGATTGGTGACTAATATACCCCCAAAAAACAATTACAATTCAAATAATTTAAGTATCACCAGTAATCTTATAGAAGAGAATCTAAAAAATTTAGAAAAAGAAACACAAGTTATCGGTGAAAATTTAAAAATAACTCCTTCATCGCTGAAAGCAGCCGGGAACCCAGAATTACTTCCTGCCACGATTACCGAAAATTGGAAAAGTTTACAAAACAGTAAAAATAGCCTAACTACAGAACAGTTAAGTCAACAATATAGCGATCTGATAAAACGTATAAGGGAACTAATCAATAGAGTTGGGGATACTTCAAATTTAATTTTAGATCCAGCACTCGATTCCTATTATTTGATGGATGTTGTCCTTGCAGGTCTTCCGCAAGCTCAACAACAAATAGGAGAAATTTTATTATATACCCAAAAATTAAGTTTATATAAACAGCTTACCTACGAACAAAAGGTAAAGCTAGAAATTTATGCTTCCTCACTACAAAACACCGATTTGGTGCGTATTCAGCAAGGAATTTCTAATTCTCTTCTCGCCGAGAATGAATTTTATCGCAAGCTGCCTTCATTACAAAATCTTCCACCTGTGCTTAAATATTATGAAACTGCTGTCAATAAATTTACCGAAAGCTTAATCCAGGTTGCTAGAACAGGTAGGATAGAACTACTTGGAGCCAGTTTTTTTCAACAGGGAGAAGACGTAGTTATTCAAGGTTCGCAACTATGGACAGTGACCAGAAAAGAATTAGATAAGCTGCTTGAAAAACGGAGTAAATATTATGAAAATCTGCGCTTGATTTATCTGCTATCAAGTTTAGTTCCTCTGGCTACGTCTTGCTTTTTTTTGTTCGCCATTTTTCAGCAAATCAACTTAAATTCTTTGCTCAAACAAACCCAAGAATCAGGAATTCAGGTTTCTATATCAGCCACAGAATTGTTGGCAACAGCTAAAAAACAAGAGGTAGTTGTCACCCAACAGACAGAATTAATGCTAGATGTGATTAAATCAGCTCAGGAAATTTCGCAAGTAATAGACAAGCTGGTACAAGAGATGGATAAGGTTGCTTCCCAGTCCACGAAAACAGCTAAATTTGCCAGCGATAGTCAATTAGATGTAATCCAGATGAAAGAGGTGATGCAAGAAATGGAAAATGCTTCCAAAAATATTTCTGTTAAGCTAAAAACCATCGATCAAAGAGCGGGAAATGTTGCACTTGTACTTAGTACAATTACCAAGGTAGCAGAGCAAACAAATTTTTTGTCTTTGAATGCTGCGATTGAAGCAGAGAAAGCGGGTGAATACGGACGAGGTTTCGCTATTATTGCTCGTGAAATTCGCCGCCTAGCAGATCAAACTGCTGTTTCTTCTATAGATATTGAACAAATAGTTCAGGAAATGCAATTAGCAGTCTCAGAAGGTGTGACAGAGATGAATAGCTTTATGGGAAAATTATTTCAAGGTGTTGATAATATTAATAAAATTAGTACGCAAACCGGTAAAATTATCGAGCAGGTACAAACTTTATCGCCTGAGTTTGAGAAAGTAAATGTTTCCATGAAAAATCAGTCTCAAAATGCACAAATAATCAGTGAATCAATGAGTAGTTTTGCTCTGGGAATGAAGCACATAAAAAACTCATTGGATCAGACTTTTTTGGCAATTGAGCAACTCAGCGAAGCTGCGATCGGTTTGCGAAACCAAGTGTCGAAATTTAAAGTAAATGATTGAAAAGATCGGACGCATAATTTTTGACGGGGCGCGATCGCCCCGTCAAGTGTCCTACTCTCCCTCTACCTGCTGGCGATACTCCTGGGCTGATAAAGCATCATCTAAGTCATTAGCATCTTTAATGCGTACCTTCAACAGCCACCCTTCGCCATAAGGATCTTCAGCCAACTGTTCTGGAGCATCAATAATGGACTGATTACGTTCTATTACTGTACCCGTAACCGCAGAATAGAGTTCTTCCACAGCTTTAACTGACTCAACAGTTCCTAATCTTTCTCCTTTTTCCAAAGCGTCGCCAATTTCTGGCAACTCCAGAAACACGATATCGCCCAGTTGATCCACAGCAAAGGCACTGATGCCAAGGGTGGCAATTTCTCCTTCCAGCCGTACATATTCGTGACTGTCTAGGTACTTCAAGTCACTGGGATATTCAAAGTCCATATCAATTCCTCACGCCTCAAACAAAACTTTGCTCAGCCATACTAGAATGTTTTACCTTAATCTGCCAGAACTATCGCCAATGGATGCGATCGTTTTTTTGCATAGGCTTTTGACCATAGGATATAAAAATATGTAGCATAATTTAGACAACATATGATGTTACCTAGTTTATTTATGGACAAAAAAACCATTAAGCGATATTTAATAGGAGAACTTTCGTGGAAACGCCTGATACGTTCTATCATTTTTGTCTATGGGTTTCTATGTTTTTACGCCTTTTTCTTAACAGATCGCCAAATATTTCAACCTCAGTCTACCAGCTATCAAGACTCTAGGGAGATTCTGAAGCTAAATTCTACACCAGAAGTACAAATTTCGGCAATCTATCTACCAAACCCAAAAGGAGTTTATACTATCCTCTATAGTCATGGCAATGCTGAGGATTTGGGAGATATTAGACCAATATTGACAACTATTCGCAGTTTAGGTGTTTCAGTATTTGCCTATGATTATCAAGGCTATGGAACCAGTCAAGGTAAGCCTTCTGAGTCAGAATCTTACAAAGATATTGAGGCTGCTTACAATTATTTAACGCAAAAGTTAGGAGTTCCACCCCAGAAAATTATTATTTATGGTCGTTCTGTCGGTGGCGGGCCGTCCGTTGATTTAGCATCGCGAAAACCTGCTGCTGGATTGATTCTAGAAAGTACCTTTATTAGTGCATTTCGGACAGTGACAGTTATACCGATTTTACCTTTTGATAAGTTTGCTAATCTTAATAAGATCGAACAGGTTAATTGTCCAGTATTAGTAATACACGGCAAGGCTGACGAAGTGATTCCATTTTGGCACGGGGAGAAACTTTTTGCTACTGCTAAGGAACCTAAACTTTCTTTATGGATAGAGACAGCAGGCCACAATGATTTGACCAACGTAGCGGGAGAACTTTATCTTGAAAGCTTACGGAAGTTTATACAGTTGTTATAGCTGAAGGAAGAGAGAAGCAGGAAGAAGGAAGCAGGAAGAGGAGGACAAGTTTTGTCGGGTGGGCGCTGCAATTATCTGATTCAATTAGCTGATTCAATTAGAATAAATATCGTCATAGCAGCGCCCACCAAAACTGCTGTTAATTTGTGTTTTCCTGGTTCCTTATTCTATCTTTTGGGCGATCGATAAAATGGTCGTTTAACAACAACACCCGGATAATTTTTCCCTCGAATTTCTACCTCTAACTGCTGACCGATCGCAGCTAGGGGAGTCGGAACATAAGCCAGCGCGATCGCCTTATTTAAAGTCGGAGATAATGTGCCACTGGTAATTTCCCCCACGACTACACCCTCAGACAAAACTGGATAGCCGTGACGGGCGATATGTCTTCCCTCCATTTCTAAGCCTACCAAACGCTTCGCTACTCCCGTCGCCTTCTGCTGTTCTAGAACTTTGCGCCCAATAAAATAGCCCTTACTATCCAAATGAACTACCCAACCCAATCCAGCTTCTAAGGGTGTGGTAGTATCGTCAATATCTTGGCTATAAAGGCACATAGCCGCTTCTAGGCGCAACGTATCCCTAGCCCCTAAGCCGCAAGGAACCACGCCCGCAGCTAGCAGATTTCGCCACAGTTCTTTCCCTGCGATCGCATCTAGCATCACCTCAAATCCATCCTCGCCAGTGTAGCCCGTTCTGGCAATAAAAGCAGGCTCACCGAGTACCGTTGCCTCTAAATGACCGAAAAACTTCACTGCTGCTAGATTTTCCTTGACAAATTGTTGCAGATGTGCTGTAGCTTGCGGCCCTTGAACAGCGATCAGCACTTTTTCCTTGGAGATGTCGATGAAACTAATCCCACTCAATTCTAAATGGGCCCCAATCCAAGCTTTATCCCTAGCACGAGTAGCAGCATTGACAATCATCACCCCTCGCTGTTCGCCAGTGGTAGGGTCGGGGTCTTGATAATAAAAGATAATGTCATCTAATATACAGCCTTTGGCATTTAGCAAGACAGTATATTGAGCTTGACCGGGCTGCAAACGGCCCAGATCCGAAGGTACTAAAGTCTGGAGTTTTTCTATCAGGTTTTTACCTCTGAGGCCGAATTTCCCCATGTGGGAAATGTCAAACATTCCCGCACGCGATCGCACCGCCTGATGTTCGGTATTAATCCCCCTGTATTGTACAGCCATTTCCCAGCCGGAGAAGGGAACCATCCGGGCTTTAAGTTCTAAAGATAGATCGAACAGAGGAGTGCGAGCCAGAGAACTTGTCGCCTCTGGGCGCAAATTTTCAGCGTTACTGGGTTCAGTTGACTTTGCCACAGGTAGCCCCATCGTTACAGATTGATTCCTTCTGATTTTAATGGATGTAACTTCATTTATACCTTCTCTTAGGATGATGAGCCTGGTATAGATTTTGACAATACAACTAGATATTAGTCAGTCGATGTGGTTCTCCCAACATCACGATCGAACAGGTCAACTGTCCAAGCAACTGAGTTGTGACATCGCTGACTGCTAATCCCGCCGCCGTGCGGTTTCTAGTCGATCGCAACACCACCAAATCAGCAGCACCAGACGCAGTGACAATTTCCCTAACGACATCTACACCTCGCCTCACCTCAATCTGAACTTCCGCCTTACCTTCCACCCCTGATTTAGCAACCAAAAGCAATAATTGCGAGTGAATCCAAGCAATCCCAGAATCCTTAATTCCCCGGTTGCACAAATGCAGCACAGTGATTTGCAGTTGAGAATCTCCTAGCGCTCTGGCAAACTGTATTAGCCGCACTGCTTCAGAGTTCAAGTTTTCCACCGGCACTAAAACGCGCTTAATTTTATTGGGTTCAACCAGCAAGCGCGTCACCGCCACTGGACAGTGAGCGGCCCACAGCACGCCGTCAATTACATTGCCAAACAAGCGAGCTCTCAGTCCCGTCCGTTTCCCCCAACCCATAACAATTAAATGCGCTTTTTGTTCGCGAGCAACACGGGCTATTGCTTGGGAAATATCATTATCAATTCTTAGGGTTGGCTGAGATTTGACACCAAGTTTTACTGCCATTTGTTGGGCTTTTTCCAGCAATGTTTCGCTCCGGTGCAAAGCCATTTCTAACTGGGGCGCATCCATGTTTTGAGTGTGAGGTGCGGTAATTGCTAGCGGTACAATTTGACCGCTATTGCCATGAGCTAACAGAGCTGCCATCTCAATTAGATATCTTTCTGTATCGGGATTGTACACTGGTACAACTACCGTTAATGCAGGATTTTCGGCGGTGGATTCCCAATTTTTTGAAAAGGTTTCCGCTTCCACATTTTTCGAGGTAGTTGTTAGCCCTACTGCAACTCTACTGGTAACTATTGGACCTAATGTTGCTGTTACTAACATTAGAACAATTACACTATTTAAAATGTCTTCAGTAAGCAGCCCAGCTCGGTAGCCCACCAAAGTCGCTGCCAAAGTTGCACCAACTTGAGGCAAAGATAACGACCACATAGTTAGAAATTCTTTAGTGTTGTAGCCGTAGATAAGTTTAGCTAAGTAGGCTGCTATCCCCTTACTACTAATTAAAGCCATAACAATCGTCAGGGGAATTGTTACAGAAACAATACTTTTTATAAAAGTTTGGACATCAATTAATAACCCCAAATCCACAAAAAATATCGGAACAAATAACACGCTACCTACGAAAACAACTTTATCTTTAACTGCACCTTCTCCTACAGCTTCATTAACAGCTAAACCAGCCAGAAATGCCCCAATAATTTTTTCTACACCAATGAGCTGAGCGCCTAATGATGCTAGAAAAACGGCTAGCAATACAAATAAAAATTGGTTGCCTTCTTGATCTCCAGTACGGCGGAAAAATTCTCTACCTGCCCAGTCAAAGCCAAAGATAACGACGGCTGTATAAATAGCTAAACTTACCAGCAGAGTGACAAAATTGATGGGTGAGAATTCTCCGGCATGAATAGCAACACAAACGGCTAATACCAACAATGCACCAATGTCTGTAAAAATGGTAGCACCGATTGTTACCATGACTGATTCATTGCTAGCTACTCCCAAGCGACTAACAATAGGATAAGCGAGTAAAGTGTGAGAAGCTAACAGCGAACCTATTAAAATTGAAGCATTCCAATCAAAACCAAAAATTCGACCGACAGCGGTTCCAGCAATCATGGGTACGGCAAAAGTTAAACTGCCAAAACCCATAGAACGATGTTTCTTTTTACGGAACTGCTCAATGTCTACTTCTAAACCTGCTACAAACATCAAGTAAAGTAAACCGATATCTGATAGCAGCTTCATGGTGGGCATTTCTTTGTCAAGTAATTGTAGCCCGTTGGGGCCCAGGAGAACGCCCGCAGCTAGCAAACCAACTAATCCGGGAATCTTGAAGCGCTCAAAGATGATGGGCACACTCAAAATCACCAAAAGTAAAACTACAAAAGGAACAATGGGTTCTGAAAGAACTTCTGCAAAGTGTCCCATAATTAACTCAAGTTGGGGGTGAAGGTGGGATTTGTTCAATTGTCAATGATCTTGAAACTTTTGACTACCCTCCCCTAGATATATAGTTATGATTTGGATATAATAACGTATATGCACTCAATTTACCAATTACCAATTACCAATTACCAATTACCAATTACCAATTACCAATTACCAATTACCAATTACCAATTACCAATGACTAAATATTTTGCTACTGTTGCTCGTGGTTTAGAACCACTTGCTGCTCAAGAATTAGAACGGCTGGGAGCTCAAGATGTTCGTCCTGATTTTACGGGGGTATATTTTGCGGGCGATCGCGCTTTACTTTATCGCGTGAATCTTTGGGCGAGGATGATATTTAGAGTGCTGGTTCCGATAGCTGAGTTCCAGTGTGATGACTCCGATATGCTCTACCGGGAAGTGCAAAAAATTGATTGGGAGGAATATCTGGATACTGACAATACTCTGGCAGTGGACTGCACGGGGGGCAATCAAAAACTGAACCACACTCATTATACTGCTCTACAGGTAAAAAATTCAATTGCCGATCGACAACGAGGTAATTTTGGGAAGCGCTCTAATGTTGACACAAAAAATCCTGATTTGCTGATTAACGTTCACATTCATAAAGACCGCTGTATTTTAAGCTTAGACAGTTCTGGTGGCAGTTTGCATCGGCGGGGATATCGTCCGGCTGTGGGTGCGGCTCCTCTGAAAGAAACTCTGGCGGCCGCTTTATTAGAGATGGCAGAATGGAATCCTAATTTACCTTTTTTAGACCCGATGTGCGGTTCTGGAACTCTGCCTTTAGAGGCTGGTTTAAAGGCTTTGAATATTGCACCCGGATTGTTTCGAGAAAAGTTTGGGTTTATGACTTGGCGAGATTTTGATGAAGCTCTTTGGGAGCAGTTATGGGAGGAAGCAGAAAATAGCGAATTGTCGGAGTTGAAAGCGGTAATTGGCGGTAGCGATCGCGATCCTGAAATTTTAACCCAAGCTCGCACCAATGCACAGCAGGCTGGTCTTAAAGATAAGATTAAGTTTGCTCTAACGGAGTTATCACAATTGGAAGCACCAGCAGATAGCGGCGTACTGATTTGCAATCCTCCCTATGGCGAACGTCTGGGAGATGCTAGCGAATTGGCAGACCTTTATAAGCTGTTAGGCGATGTTTTTAAACAGCGTTTTAAGGGTTGGAATGCGTTTATTTTAACAGGGAATAAGGAGTTAGGTAAAAAAGTGGGACTCAAGACAGCACGGCGGATTCATGTTTATAATGGAACCTTAGAATGTACTTTACTCAAGTACGAACTGTATTAGAATCTAATTTCTAAAGTGGCAACAAAGAAACGTGAGCAGAAACTATTTTCCAACCTTCAGGAAATTTACGCCACATCTGACTCTGCCGGCCTTCCCGCAGAATACCATCAATGATGCGGCGAAATTCCAGAGTTACAGCGGCCATATCTGCATCAAAAGTAACAACTTTGAGATTAAACATTTCACGTTCTAAATTCAAAGGCGATCTGCCTTGGCGAAAAGCTCTAATTCGATCGCTACCATAAAGGTTTTCAGTCACGCCAAAACGCACAACATCTGGTGAATCCCAGAACAGTTCACTGAGAGTTTCAATATCATTAGTACAAAGGGCTTTTTCATATTTGAGATAAAGTTCCGTTAACTCAGACACTAAAATAGGATCATTAATTTTAGTCATAAGAAGAAGGAAGAAGGAAGAAGGGGAGCGGGGGAGCGGAGGAGCAGGGGAGCGGAGGAGATGGGGAGGATGGGGGGTAATTAGCAATTAGCAATTAGCAATTAGCAATTAGCCATTACCAATTACCAATTACCAATTACCAATTACCAATTACCAGTTAACAGTTAACAGTTAACAGTTAACAATTAAAAATTACCGCTCAATTTTGACAGAAATAATCTTGTCGCCTTGGCGGATAGCATTGACTACATCCATATCTTCAGTTTTGCCAAAAGTCGTATGGACTCCATCTAAATGAGATTGAGGAGAGTGGCAAATAAAGAATTGACTACCGCCAGTATCGCGACCTGCATGGGCCATTGATAAAGTCCCTGCCAGGTGTTTGTTGCTGTTAATTTCGCACTTGATTTTGTAGCCAGGGCCCCCCGTTCCAGTACCTTGAGGACAACCTCCTTGAATCATAAAATTAGGGATGACTCGGTGGAACTTCAGGCCGTCATAAAAACCTTTTTCAGCCAAGTCTACAAAATTCTTCACCGTATTCGGTGCATCCTGGTCAAACATATCCAAATGGATAGTGCCTTTTTCCGTTTCCATGATAGCGCGAGTCATGATTTTTTTTGCTCCTGAGAATCAGTGTTCCGTAATCACAAGCCTGAGCGAATCTAGAGAGATTCAAAAAGGATTCGTCAAATTGCGGCTCCCAGATTCTAACATAAGTAGAGGGTACAGAGAAGAGAGCAGAGGTCAAAAAGATTTAGTTACGTTACTAGCAATTGCGTGTAATTCTGGATAGAATTATCCTCTGCGTCTCCTCTCAACTAGGGAGATAATCTTCTCCTTCCAAATTAGTTGGTCGTATAATCGGCATCAATCCAACAACGAGGCAGCGTTTCGCCCGAAGGAAAAACTAATGTTTCCTTGGCAAAACTATCTGGTTGTTGCTCCTCTTGACCAGCTTGAATTTGCCCCGGAACTTCATTCTTCATAGGGCTTAACAATGCCTCTATATCTAGGATTTCTACCAGCGTGCCGGATTCTTTTTCTTTTAAAAGCATAGATTCTCCTTAATTAAGCGAATGTGAGTGAGAAGTTAAACACAATTTCAATGTGTTATTTGTATGCGGAAATCAACATTAATAAAATGTCAAATTAAGTGTCAAATTAGATATAAAATAGGCACTTTAATCTGACAATTTATTTAAGAATTGGCATTTTTTTTGCTCACTATTTACAATCTTAAAGCTTTATAACTGTTTGCGTATCTCTCTATAGTGTTAATTTATTAGGAGTCTTGGGGCTGCTGATTCTCAAGGCAAAAGCAAGCAATTTTTGATAGGACATTTGAGCGATCGCCAGGGAAAACGCATCTATCTCAATTGGTCAGAGACTATCAGGACTTACCCATCGATCCCAAAAAATCAAAATTTAAGATAGCTTCGGGTGAGTGCTGTTAAAGATAACGAATTATAACAAATATTATTCTCAATAAGCTAGAATACGCAAAGTTGCTTGAGAAAATCGGCTCTTGTTTGATCTTCCAACGTTGAGCCTGGATAGGTAGCCAGATAGCTTTAAAATTAAATAAGTTTTACCTCTTTAGGAGGATGCTAATAAGCTAGTATTAGTAAGCAGCTAAGAGCTGTTGGCAATATAGAACAGAAAACTCAATGAAACGCTCATTATCGATCGCAACTTTGGTCTTAGCGCAGATTACAGCCGGAACTACCTTGCTGAGCTTGACTAGCTGTACGCCAGTAACGACTGCTCAAAAAAACGTAGAGCCGCAATCACGGCAAACAGTTAAAATTAGCGGTGCTGGTGCAATTTATCCAGCCTTAAAGGTAGTCGCAGAAGCCTACGAAAAAAAAGTAACAAACACGGAAATTATCTTCTTCCCTCCGAATCAAAGTGGTGGGGGAATTGCGGGAGTAAAAAACAGTTTAGTTGACATTGGTGCTCTTACCCGTCAGTTAACAACTGAGGAAAACAACGGTCAACTAACCTATCGCGAGATTGCCAAAGATGCTCTAGTTGTAGCTACTAACCAGAGTGTGAAAGGGGTGAAAAATTTACAAACAAAAGATTTGCAAAAAATTTACAGTGGTGAGATCGTAAATTGGCGAGATTTAGGCGGGCCAGATGCTAAGATTATTGTACTCGATCGCCCTGAAGACGAATCAGCCAAAAAGCTGTTACGAAAGTATTACCTGGGCAAAAGTGTGACCATAACCTCATCAGCGGTGCTACTATCCCAGGAACCAGAATTAATTAGGGCAATGCAAGACACGCCCTATTCTATAGGGTATTTTTCCCTCGCTTATGCCATTGCAAACAACCTGGTAGTCAACCGCTTAAGTCTGGATAACATAGCTGCGACAGTCGAAAATGTTAAAGCTGAAAAATACTTGATGGTAAGGACTCTCGGTATTGTCTACAAAACAACTCCCAGTCAAACTGTCCAAGGATTTCTTGATTTTGTTGCTAGCGAAGAAGGGGCTACAGAGTTGCTACAATCTGGATTTGTGCCATCTACTGCGAAGAAGTAAACAAAGTGTTATTGATTCACCTGCTTACATTGTTAGCTGGTAATGCCTGTGTAATTGTTTCTCAAGCTCATAACTAATGCAGATTCGCCACTTATTTAAGAAAAACTTGTTAATAGCTAGCGCTAGAAAAGCTCAAATATTGTGGCGGAATGCCCGCTTTAAAAGTATGTACTCAAAACTGGCTTTAAACCAGAAAATTATTGTCCCATTCCTGTTAGTAATCCTCACTCAGGCAATGGTGTTAATGATTGGCTTTGGCTACTGGTTTTCGAGCAGCCTTGAACAGCAAATGATCGCTGAAGTAGAGAGTCTTTCATCACTGGTTTTGCGAGACTTTAACCGGGAAGAACAGCACTTGCAGTTGCAAACTAGGCTAGTAGGCGATACAGCGGCGGTTCGCTCGGCAGTAAATCAGCGCGATACGGTGGCACTCCTCCAGATTTTACTACCTTTAAAAACCACTTTGCAACTGGACTTGATTAAGGTAGTAGACAAAGATGGTGGGGTACTAGCGAACTTACAGAATGAAGAATTAGCTGATGCAATACTTAAGGATCAAACAGCCTTCGATCAAGCGCTCAAAGGGGTGTATCTATCTGATTTGTTAAATCTAAAGAAACCAGACGGACATTTACAGTCTGTTTTAGTTGGATTTGCACCTGTAAAGTCTAAAGATGGTATTATCGGCGCGATTATTATTGGCACTTTAATCAGGGATGATTTACTCAAAAAGCTTACTATTGGTACGCGGGAACACTTGATGGCTTTTAATCAAGATAAAGCTGTAATTGCTTCTACTTTGCCAATAGTTCGGAGCAATTTTTCTTGGGTTTCACCGCCCCAAGAAGCTCGTCCACAACGAGTTAAGATAGGGGGTGGGGAATATTTTGCTAAAAGTGTAGTGCTTTCTGGGCTAAATAATTCTTCTCTAACTGTGGTGCTGCTCAATTCTGTTGTGCCTCTAGACGAAGCTAGACAAGCACTATGGAGGCATTTGTCAATCTTTTTCTTGCTAACTGGGTGTCTCACTACTTTTGTCGGCATTAAGATAGCGCAAACGATCGCTAGCCCTATACAAGCTATCACTAAAGTAGCTCAACAAGCAACGCGAGAAGCTAATTTTACTGTGCAAGTTCCTGTTACTACTAGCGATGAAGTAGGCTTGTTAGCAATATCATTAAATAGTTTAATTGGGCGGGTCGCAGAACATACTCAAGAAATAGAAATGGCTCGTCAGCATTTGGAAAAACGGGTAGAAGAAAGAACAAAAAAACTTTCTCAAAAGCACGATCAACTTTTGCAAACCCATCACCAACTGCGCCAAGCCTTGCAAAATCTTCGGGACACTCAAAGCCAATTAATTCAGGCAGAAAAAATGTCGAGTTTGGGTCAGATGGTGGCGGGAGTTGCCCATGAAATTAATAACCCTCTCAACTTCATTAGCGGCAATCTTAAATATGTTAATAGTTATGTTGAAGACTTAATGAAATTATATCGAGTTTATCAACAAGAATATACTCTGCCAAATAGTGCTATAGAGAATATTACTGAAGAAATTGACTTTGAATTTATAGTCCATGATTTGACCAAAATTTTGTCTTCTATGAAGATGGGTACTGAGCGCATCAGTCAGATTGTGCTGTCTTTACGCAATTTTTCCCGGCTGGATGAAGCGGAACTTAAACGGGTCAATATCCATGAGGGAATTGATAGCACTCTATTGATTATTAGCCATAAGATTAAGGAGGGAATTGAAATTATTAAAGATTATGAAACGTTGCCACCTGTGGAGTGCTATCCCGCGCAACTGAATCAAGTTTTTATGAATATACTTAGCAATGCAATTGATGCTCTCAATTCACAAGAAAATCAGGAAGTCAAGCAAATTATAATTCAGACGGAACTAGATCCGCCCCATGCAGAGCAACTGCATAGGGCGTTGGTGCGGGTACGAATTCGAGATAATGGCCCTGGGATTCCTCCCGAACTTAAAAGAAAGATATTTGACCCATTTTTTACAACGAAGCCGATAGGTCAAGGTACGGGTTTGGGGCTTTCTATTTGCTATCAAATTATTGAAAAGCATCACGGTAAAATTGAGGTAAGTTCAGAGATTGGGCAAGGGACGGAGTTTACGATCGCGCTTCCAGTTAGTCAGTCTTCAACAGGCCATATCCCAGATAGTGAGAATGTTTAAGTGCTGAGAATTCTGCACTCATCAGGTAACGGCGCTGTCTGGGCGGTTTAAGGATAGCGCTGAGGCGGCGACGCTACGAAGGATTCGGTATCCTGGGTATCTAAGCTTGTGAGCGATCGCGCACAACAGCAGTAATGGCATTATGACAGTTGAAGGGGTGGACTCTAGGAGTATGCCTCATCAAAAATCTAATATCGCCTGAGAATCAGCCCCATCTAGGGTAGACTGCGATCTATAAGGTCGCGATCGCAGCTTAAGATCCTGAGACACTTGAGGAAGTACAACAAAAACCCCTAACATTCAAAAGCCCTTCGGCTTCAATAAATATAAGTTAAACAACTCGGTAGGTGTTATGAGAATTTCGTTTAAGAAAACAATTGCAACTTTGGCCACTTCGGCACTTTTGACAATCGGCGCAGTCAGTTCTGCGATCGCATTCACTTTTGACCAAACAGAAATCGAGCAAGCTAATGTCGCTGCCATTGCTCAACCCCGCCAAGATGGTAGTTACCAATTGCTGATTATAGAACAAATACCCAACAAGCGGCAGTGCTGGAGTGAAAGTGGCAGTCGCCCCATCATCGTCAATCCATTGTTAATGAACTTTGATTTTACCAATGATTGCAGACGCGCCACTGATAGCAACGGCTTTTCTATCCGCATGGGCGGTACTGATTTAGCATTGAAATATAGCTTGAGTTTGCAGAATGTTAACGGGGATGTGATACTGGTAGGGACTCCGAGCGATCGCAACGCTCAGCCAATAGCGATCGGCAGAACTCAGGGAACTATTAATGGCTTTATGAAAGTTATTTTAGAACCTGGCTGGCGCTTCACCAAAAGATCGTATCAAGGTAAAACATTAGGACATTTTTATTTCACCAGCAATCAGCTTGCACCGGGAAGTACAGACACCGGAGGCGGTACGGTCGATCCTTCACCAACATTCAAAGATATTGCTAACGATATCTACGCTGCGGAAATTAAAGAAGCTGTTGCCCTTGGATTTGTGGCCGGTTTCTCTGAGGACAATACTTTCCGGCCTCAACTTGCTTTAACTAGAGAGCAATTAGTCTCTTTAGTATTAGAATCTTTGAAAGGAATACAAGGCGCTAATATTGTGATTCCTACTCAAGCATCTTCTCGCCCTTATAGCGATGTTGAAACTACCCGCTGGAGTGCAGCTAAAATTCAATTTGCGCGAGATAAGAACATCGTTAGCGGCTATAAAGATGGCACTTTCAAACCAACTCAACCAGTCACTCGCGCTGAATTAATGGCTGTGATGCGTCGCGCGGCAGAATTTGGTTTATCTGCGCGGGGAATGAGCCCAGTATTAACTCCTAAACAATCGCCGACTAATTTCTCTGATATTCAGAGTCACTGGGCTGCTGCTACTATTAGCCAAATGTCTTCTTATTGTAAGGTAGCTTCTCCGGTTAATGAAGTTGGGAGCCAGTTTTCTCCTGATAGTTCTGCCAAGCGGAATTATGCAGCGGCGGCTACTTTGCGGATGCTCAAATGCGTGAAAGGTCAATAATTAAGTGGATGTAATTACAGGTGGTGGTGGGCAATGCCCACCCTACATTTTTATTCATGAGTAGATCCATCTGGCATAATTGTGCCAGTGAGCTTGGCATTTTCAAAGTTAGCGCCCCCTATTTTTGCATCTGTTAAGTTAGCACCAGATAAGTCTGCACAGCTTAAGTTTGCTGCGCGGAGGTCGGCTGAAATTAGGTCAGCGCCACCCAGTTTTGCATAATTTAAAGATACTTGCCGCAAATCAGCTTCAGTTAAGTCTGCTGTAGTTAAATTAGCGCTATTTAATTTTGCATCACTCAAGTTAACTTGTCTCAAATTAGCTCTACTCAAATTAGTACTCTCTAGGTTTACTCCTTGAAGTTTTGCCCCACTCAAATTCGCATCTCTCAAATCGGAACCACTAAATCTTACTGAACTCAAATTAGCCCCTTGTAAATCTGCTCCCATCAATTTAATATTGGTTAAGTCCCTATCAGTTATATTGGCATTTTGTAGCGATCCATAAGGAACAAGTAAATAAGCACCAGCTTTCACAGGATCAAAATCAATAGGAAATAAAGTTGCTTCATTACAAATCGCTCCTTGAAGCTCAACTCCATTGAGATTTGCTCCATCAAAATTTGCTTCTAACAGGTTAGCATTGCTCAGATTTGCATTCGTCAAATCGGTATTTCTTAAATCTACTTTCCTCAAATATAGTCCGCTTAAGTTAGCTTGAACAAGGCTTGCATCGCTGAATTTTGTTCCTATACTAAGTTTGGCACCACTGAGGTTTGCACCATTCAAATCAGCCTCAGTGAAATTTGCATATTCTAGTCTAGCTCCTCTTAAACTTGCCTTCCTTAATTTGGCTTTCTCTAGTTTAGCCGATTGTAAGTTACCATTAGAAAGATTGACACCGCATAAATTAGCCTCACTAAAATTTGTGCCGCCAGGAAAACTCGCATCTCTCATATCTGCTCCTTTCAAATTTGCCCCACTAAGATTTACATATTGCCAACTTACACCAATCAAATTAGCTTTATTCAAATTAGCATTACTCAAGTTAACATTAGCTAGGTTTTTAGTTCTTAGATCAGCACCAGCTAAATTAATCCCAGCAAAATCTCTTTCTCCCTGCTTGTAACGCTTCCAAAACTCCTCAACACTAACAACAGGTTCCAGACATTCTTCAGACTCATCCTCCACATCCTCACAGCTATCCTCTAAAGCAATATCTTCAGTATCCGCCGCCAATCCTTCCAAATAATCGGCTCGATCCAAGTAATCCGAACTCGCGACAAACCGCCTCTCAATCTCATCCTCACTTAATACTTCACTGCTGTCAAATCGCTCAATTAACTGCTTGATAATGTGGGAATCATTTGTGCGAATTCCCACTTCCCTTTCTGCACTTTGATCGCCATTAGTCAGCAAATTATGACTCCCCAACATCGCAAAACTGGAATCGCATACTAAAAAGTTCTCGTGAGTTCCCAATAAATCCAGACAAAATCGATCGGGATATTCACTAGCTAATTCTTGTAAATCTGCCAAAGCATTATAGCGCCATCCCTTACCGATATTTTGCCGATCTCCCAGATAACCCCAACCAATATCGATCAAACATCCTCGGTTCAAACACTCCCTAAATTTTTGCAGTAATTCATCATTAATGCTATTACAATTAAGCCAAGGGCAGACAATAATTACCCGTTCTTGTGCTATTGATAAAGCCTCCATCAACACAGCACGACTATTGAGGCGATCGCATACTAACTGATACTGAAAATCAAACTCTTCAGCCTGACTATCAACCTCTATCGGCGGCTCGGGAATAATTGCTTGCTCCCCATTCTCTAAATTAAATCTTTGTTGAAGTATCGCAACTTCAGCCATCAAACTTTCTAACTGTCGCGCTTCATAACGTTCATTAAATAGTTGCTCGTGAGCTTCTAACCGCTGCTTAAGTTTGGCTATATATCTTTTCAGGATAACCTGGTTTTCTTCAAGCTGCAATACTCTCGCATTTAAGGATGATAAATCTAATTCTTCCTGTGACATACTGCTACCCTAAAATTAACAAAAAGTCAATATTCATAATATGGCTAAGGACTTGATTGTGGTGTGGGGTGGGTTTTTTAGCCTTTGCTGTACTGTTTAAACCTGTTGGCGAACCCGCCCCTACAACTTTTTGACAATTGTGGAAGATATCAAACATTGCCAACCTCTGCCAAGTCAGCAACTGGCTCAATATTTTCCCCTTCCACTTGTTCCGCTTCAGCCACCGAAACTGTTAACTTTAATCCCAAAGTATTTAGCCAATTTGCTAACGCATAAATCGTTTCACTGCCTTTGCCAGACAACAAATTATCTAATTTTTCCAAATGCAATTTAGCATCTTCAGCCGACATATTTTGTTCCCCCAGAGCCTCAAATACATCTCTCATTGCATTTCGCATAATTCCCAGTTCCAAATCTCCTTCTTCCTCTTCAAAAATGACAGTAAGGTAAGCAGCAGCAAATACAAAATCTTTCAGAGATTGAATCTTATAAGGATGGTAAGGCAAACTTTTAGGCATTTTCTCTACTCCTGTATTCTATCCAAAATTCCTTAGCCGTTTGAATATCTTGCTCTTGAGTGCTTTTATCTCCACCACATAGCAGAAGCACTATAGTTGCTCCTACTTGTCCAAAATAGACCCGATAGCCAGGGCCAAAATCAATTCTAAATTCCCAGACTCCCTCTCCCAGGGAGCGATAGTCTCCAAGGTTGCCACTGCTAACCCGCTCAAGCCTTTTAACAATCTTAGCTTTGCCTTTAAAGTCGCGGAGGGAGTCTAACCACTCCGAGAAAGGAATCCTGCCATCTGGGGTGGCATAACGCTGAATTTCCCTCGGTGTTACTTCCATAATCTTGATTGTAGCCGCTGAGCACTCCAAAATAATACAGCCGCCCTACACACCCCTTGACCACATAAGCTATAATTGTTAAGAAATCTTTAGTTAACGCTCTGAACGTCCCAGACGCAATTTATGAGTCTTCCCATTCGCAACATAGCTATCATCGCCCACGTAGATCACGGCAAAACTACCCTTGTAGACGCTCTACTCCGACAATCCGGCATCTTCCGTGAAGGGGAAGAAATTCCAGATTGCGTCATGGACTCCAATGACATTGAGCGGGAACGCGGTATCACCATCCTTTCCAAAAATACAGCCGTTACCTACAAAGAAACTCTAATTAATATCGTCGATACCCCCGGACACGCTGACTTCGGTGGCGAAGTTGAGCGAGTGCTCGGTATGGTAGACGGTTGTTTATTGATTGTCGATGCCAATGAAGGGCCAATGCCACAAACTCGGTTTGTACTCAAAAAAGCCTTAGAAAAAGGACTGCGACCGATTGTTTTTGTCAACAAAATTGACCGCGAACGAGCTGACCCCCACAAAGCAGTTGATAAAGTTTTAGATTTATTTCTTGAACTCGGTGCTGATGACGATCAGTGTGAATTTCCCTACTTATTCGGTTCGGGTTTAGCGGGTTATTCCAAAAAACACCTCGAAGATGAAGGTGTGGACATGAAACCTCTATTTGAAGAAATCTTAGACCATGTTCCGCCACCAGTTGGCGATCCAGAAAAGCCGCTACAATTGCAAGTTACGACTTTGGATTATTCCGAATATGTGGGACGAATTGTGATCGGCCGCATTCATAATGGTACGATTAAAATGGGTCAGCAAGCTGCTTTAATCACAGAAAGTGGCGCAATTATCAAATCCAAGATTACAAAATTAATGGGATTTGATGGTTTAAAGCGGATTGATATCCCAGAATCTTCTGCTGGTAATATTGTCGCAGTGGCAGGTTTTGCTGAGGCGAATATTGGCGAGACGATAACTTGTCCCAACGATCCGCAAGCTTTACCGTTGATTAAGGTTGACGAACCGACTTTGCAGATGACGTTTTCGGTGAATGATTCGCCGTTTGCTGGTCAAGAAGGGAAGTTGGTGACATCTCGACAAGTACGCGATCGCTTAATGCGAGAATTAGAAACTAACGTGGCCTTGCGCGTAGAAGAAACCGACTCTCCTGATAAGTTTTTAGTATCGGGACGCGGGGAATTACACCTGGGTATTTTAATTGAAAATATGCGCCGGGAAGGTTACGAGTTCCAAGTTTCTCAACCACAAGTTATCTATCGTGAAGTTGCTGGCAAAATCTGCGAACCTTTTGAGTGTTTAGTCTTAGACGTACCCGAAGAAGCTGTGGGTGGTTGTATCGAACGTCTCGGCCAACGCAAGGGAGAAATGCAGGATATGCACGTTGGTGGAAATGGCCGCACTCAAATAGAATTTTCAATTCCCGCACGCGGTTTGATTGGGTTCCGAGGCGAGTTTATGCGTTTGACTCGCGGCGCTGGAATTATGAATCATAGTTTCCTAGATTATCGCCCGCTTGGTGGTGAAATTGCAGCTCGTCGCAATGGAGTTTTGATTTCTTTTGAAGAGGGAATCGCTACCTATTATTCATTGCAAAATGCTGAAGATCGCGGTGTCTTTTTCATCACTCCCGGAACCAAGGTTTATCGGGGGATGATTATTGGTGAAAATAATCGCGGTGAAGATTTGGAACTCAATATTTGCAAGTCGAAGCAGTTAACTAATCACCGGGCCTCTGGCGGTGAGGAATTAGTACAATTGCAAGCACCTGTAGATATGAGTTTGGAACGTGCTTTGGAGTATATTGGGCCCGATGAATTGGTGGAGGTAACGCCTCAGTCAATTCGCTTGCGGAAGGTGAGTAAGAAGTTGGTGAAGCGTTAAAATTTAAGGGTGGGTAATTCCCACCCTTTGTTTTCTGGGTAAAAAAGTGCGGCGGAAGTTATAAAGTTTATAGATACTATAACTGAGCTTGTAATCGCTCTCCAGCATCAGATATTATAAGAAGAGCTGTGAATCGCTCGAAAATTTTTAATTATAGCTATGTGCGATGCGTGAAAAGATAAATATACTATCTAACTATAGCATGATAACAACACTAAAACCTAACTCAATTCAGTAAATAGGTAAATATTAAAGACTAGGCGCGATCGCGAACTCTCCTAATCCCAATAATATGTTTTAATAAATACTTACAGAAAACTTAAACCAGAGCATCCATGAGCCCTAAAACAATAGCAGTAATCAATTTCAAAGGTGGTGTAGGAAAAACCACAGTCAGTTGGTGTCTAGGGAAAGTGCTTTCCGAAGAAACAAACTGGCAAACTTTAATGTTTGACCTCGACCCACAAATGTCATTAACTGAAGCCATCGGACTAAATGAAAATACAGGTCATTTAGATGACAAATTTGGCAAGTGGTACGAAAGATCTATTAAATATCGCCAAACCATTTATGATGCTATTGAAGTTTTTAGAAAAGCCGGAAGTAATTTTAAATTTCCTGTTGGTTTTGACAGTATATATGAAATTGATGAGCAGTTGCATTTTATCCCGTCAGTTGAAGAATTGTACTGGTTAGAACTTGAGGGATTTCAAGCAAAAAATGTTAAAGATTTTATCCGTAGTTTTGTGGGCAAAATCACAAATTCTTCCCATTTACCAAATTATGACTTTATCCTTTTTGACTGTTCTCCTTCCTTTAACCTACTTTCCTACAGCGTACTCTCCTGCTGCGACTTGGTATTAATTCCTGTAAATCCTGATTATTTTGGTTCCAGAGGATTGAGCTTACTTCTCAACTCTCTCAAAAGAAGAATAGAACCTTTTCCTTTTCCCAAAATAGCTGTATTTATGAATAAAGCCAAAACCTACGGAGGTCTGCTGACAAATGAAGTACAATTTTACATGAGAGAGGATAAGAGGATTTGCGCTGAAGCAGCCGCAGAGAATAACATACCAATTAAGTTTTTGGAATCTACTATTCGAGAAACTGTGGGAATTAAACGGGCAATAAATGAAGGAGAATTACCCGCAGACATAGTAACAGACTTTGACGAATTGTGGCGCGAATGTGCGGAGTATCTGAAATGAAAAAAGAAGAAATGTTTCAGAATGATGACGAAGAGATTGTAGAGCTAACTGACGAAATTACTGAACTTAAAGCAATAATGCGAGAAGTTTCTAGAAAATTGACTCGGATTGAAACTAAGGTGAAGCGTGGATTAAATTCTGCCCCAAAAAACTCGGAATCAAAAGTATCTCAACTCACTTCAACTGCTAACGAATCTCAGAATTTATCTCCTGAACAGGTACTAGAGGTTTATGAAGAACTCCGTTTAAAAGCTAAAGCTGGAAATGAGGAAGAAGTCAAGCAGAAATTGTCGGATATGAACTTAACCGATCTCAATCTTCTCTGCTGGGAATTAGGCGCATCTGTGAGAGGAAAAACTCCCTCGCGGAAAAAAATGCTTGATGCTATTCTTGGCAGAATCAAACAGAGTTTGATGCTTTCACGGCATATCGATCGCAAGATGCTATAGCTAGGGATTAGGGGCTAGGGGCTAGGGGAAGAAGGGAATAGAATGAATGGTTTTAGGAATTCAGAACGTCCTAACCCCCAAGACGGTTGCGATATAAAGTTTTCAACACTTAAATTGGAGAGCTTTCTATAATTTTTTTCTCTTTAAGCTGTTGGCCTCTTGATAAATTTTTTAGCACGAGTTTTTGAGGGTTTTCAGCTTCTAGTTGCTGCTCAATTTTGGGTAACTTAAATACCACTCCTGCCAACATCCAGTAATAAACCGTTACTGGATCGACATCTAAAGGATAGTATTGAGGATTGACGCTAATAAAGCCAATAAATACCCAAAAACTAGCCCCGTAAATTCGCAAACTTCGGTCACGCACAGAGCGGTAAGCTTTGAAAGTTAGGAAAGTTAAGTGCAAAAACATCATTTGAAATGCAATTGCACCAGGATAGCCAAGTTCGTATATCAGCTTGGGTTGGTAGGTTTCAATTAACTGTGTAGCACCTAAAAAACGGGTGGAATTGGTAGCTTTGCCCAACCCGATACCTAATAAATGTCCGTCAATAAAATTATGGCTTTGTTGAAATTGATTAAATAGAAATTGTTGAGGCGGTGCAGCATTCCAACGACTGACAAAACTCTCCCACCTTTGTTCAACTATTTGTGGGTTAGTGGCAGCACCTATACAGAGGAGAATGGTTAAACCTACGCCAATGGGAATAAACCGTTTAAAGTTAACCAATTCACCTGTAAGAATTAGTAGAATCACAATAGCAACCGGAACAACAATTAAGGCAGCTCTTTGACCAGAAATAACAGCATTTATAAACACTAATGCCATACCTCCTAAACCCATCATCCGCCACCACAAGGAAGGATCGCTAAAGGCAGAAGCGAAAGTTAAAAAGGCATTAGCAATTAAAAACCATGCCCACTGCCAAGGTGCTACAAACGTCCCAGGTAGGCGGATCATATTTACCTCTGGACTAAATACAAGCGATCCTCCTACAAAACACTTGGCAGTTAAAGTTGCTTTAAATAACAGCTCTCCCGTCAGTCCTCTAGTGCCTGGACATTTCCCACTTGTTAACATAAAATATTGAATTAAACCGAGAGTACAACAAGCGATTGCCAGCAGCAAGTGCATCCGGGTAAAAAATAACAAATCCTGTTTATTACGAATTAAATAATACATACAAGGAATTAGTGCCGAGTATCCGAGCAGCACTTTCAATCCTAGAATTCCTTGTAAAATAGGTTTGTCACGTCCAGGGTTAAGCTGCAATCCTCCATTAGCAAAAATTAGAGTCAAGAAAGCAAAAACCAACACGATACTAAAAGTGGGAATCAAATTTTTAGGAATTATGAAAGGTAGCCTTTTCTTTTTGCAATTTTGAATCAGCGCAATTAGAGCTGGGATGTAGAAAGCATCTTTAGCTATTTGGAAAATTGCATTGCCACCACCTATCCAATAAGTAACTGTACCACTGAAAGGTAAGTAGATGAAAAAAGCCCAAAGAGCTTGACGAGGATATTTATAGGAAAGCATTAAAATTGCCGCACCGCCACCCCCGGCAATAGCTATTTTAACCTTACCTAGTAATAAGAAAATCATCCCAATTAATGCACCAATAGATCCAAAAGTAGCGAACGCTTTCATGGCTTCTTGCTTTTGGCGTGCTGCTTTGCGCTTTTGTACAGCTAGTGCCTTCTTGGTGAGTTTTGGGGTGTTAGTAATGCTTCGCTTCTGTTTCGATTTCTTGGATTTGCGCTTGCTTTTCAACATTACTCAATCAGTTTAACCTTTAACTGTTCACCGTTAACAGCTAACGGTTAATCAATTCGCAAATTAAAAGGCAAACGAGTATAAATGCCATGAGGGTCATTCATAGATTTTAAAATCATCATTTCATGTTGAAATTTATTAAACTCTGCCGTCAGTGGATCGAGCCTTACATCTGGTTTAGAAACGCGAACTCCTGACAATCTTTCCAAAATTCGTTCCTCTAAACTGCGGCGTTTAGGGTACTCTTCTAAGTGCCAGTTATCTCCTAATTTGGCTTGCTTTGCTGCTGCTTGAATCGCGTTTTCTATACCTCCTATTTCATCCACTAAACCCAATTGCTTCGCCGCCGAACCCGACCAAACTCGCCCTTGAGCAATTTCTTGTACCTTGGCCAACGGTAGCTTGCGGGACTGTGCTACTTTCTGGGTAAATCGGTCATAAATTCGATCGACTACTCTCTGTATATTTGCTAATTCTTGAGGAGTTTTGGGACGGGAAATAGTTTCTGAATCTGCATAGCGACCAGTCTTTACAGTATCCCAAGAAATGCCATTATTATTAGCTAGCCTTTGGGCATTCATCAGCAAACCAAAAACGCCAATAGAACCTGTAATTGTATTGGGTTCGGCAAAAATTCGGTTGGCATTCATCGAGATCCAATAGCCGCCGGAAGCTGCTAAGTTACCCATTGAAACTATTACTGGTTTCTTCTTGCGGGTGAGCACTACTTCTCGGCCAATTACTTCAGAGGCGGTGGCGCTACCACCGGGACTGTTGACGCGCAGGACTACTGCTTTAACGTTTTCATTTTCTCGCAATTCTCGCAGTTCTTTAGCAATGCGATCGCCTCCTACTTGAGTTGGGCTACCTTCGCCGTCAACGATGTCACCTTCAGCATAGATCACTGCAATTTGTTTCTTATCGTCAGCACGAGCATTTTGGGTTTTATTTTCACCAATTTTGGTGTAATTTTTCAGGGTGATTTGCTTGAAAGATTTATTCTCTCGATCTATTCCTGTGAGTTTCTTGAGCTCTGCAACTATTTCATCAAAGTAAGCGACTTTATCAATCAGCTTGCTGTTGAGAGCTTCATCTGCCATTAAGGTGCCGCGATTGTCTGCGATCGCTTGTAATTGACTTGTTTTTAATTTCCGGTTCTGTGTAACTGTATTCAGAAATTCGCTCCAAATATCTCCCAACCACTGTTCTGTTTGTTGCCGATTTTCTGGGCTCATTTTTTTGAGCAAAAATGGTTCTACGGCTGACTTATATTTGCCCACACGGGTAACTTGTACGCCAATGCCAAATTTTTCCAGCGCACCTGATAAGAACATCTGTTCGCTGCTAAAACCGTTGATTTCTACACCCCCAAGAGGGTTAACAGCAATCGTGTTCGCAACTGAACCGAGATAATATTCCCGTTCTGTCCAGTCCATATCATAGGCAAAAATGGGTTTTTTTGACTTTTGGAAATTCTGGAGAGCCAAGCGTATTTCCTTGAGATTTGCCCAGCCCGTACTACCGCTATCGGCACTACCTTGAAGATATAGTCCGACAATTTTGGGGTCTTTTTTAGCTGTTTCTAAAGCATCTAAAACGCTTCGGAGAGTCATCGTGTCTGAGCGGTCTTCAGAGAGCGCTTCTCCGATTGTAGTGTTAGGTTTGGAGTCAGTAATGTTTAGTGAAAGGTCTAAAACAATTACAGATTTGTCTTTAACTTGTGGCCCTGATTCTTTGGAGGCAGCAGCAACTATCAAAATCACCAGTCCCCCAAATCCTAGAGTGAAAATAAGGCCAAGTCCTAGCAGGTTTCCCAGTAAGCTAGCAAAGGTATATTTTAGAAAATCTTTCATTGTTATTGGTTAGTGGTGATTGGTTAGTGGTTAACAGTTAATAGTTAACAGTTAATAGTTGACAAAACTCCAGAATTTTTTAGATCGTGGAGGTTAGAACTACCTGTACAGAATAGAACTGTGGCGATCTCTGCGATTAAAATTTCAACTAGCTCGTTAACGGCTGCTTCTGATTCGGCTGCTGCTTGTAGAAGAGGCCATGCTAGTCCAGCTATGTCGGCTCCCAGCGCGATCGCTTTTGCTACATCTAACCCATTTCGCAATCCTCCAGAGGCAATTAGCGGGACTTTTGGCGCTGCGGTGCGGACGTTAACAATGCACTCGGCGGTTGGTACTCCCCAGTCCGCAAATGTGCTGCCTAGCCTGCGCTGTTTAGCATTTTTTGCCCGTTCTCCTTCTATTTTTGCCCAAGAAGTGCCACCAGCTCCAGCAACGTCAATCGCACTTACACCAGCTTCGAGTAATTTCATTGCCATCACTCCAGAAATGCCATTGCCGACTTCTTTAGCAATCACTGGTACTGGCAATTTATAGCACAATTTAGATATTTTATCAAGCAATCCTTTAAAGTTAGTATCACCTTCAGTTTGAATGCACTCTTGCAAGGGATTGAGATGCAGAATCAAAGCATCTGCTTCTAAAATATCGATCGCTTGTTGGCATTGTTCTAGACCGTAGTTATAGTTTAGCTGCACGGCTCCGATATTAGCAAATAAAAGAATATCAGGAGCTCTCTGCCGCACGGTAAAAGTATCAGCTAATTCCGGCTTTTCTAAAGCTACGCGCTGAGAACCAACACCCATTGCAATTTTATAATGTTGGGCAACATCTGCTAAGCGATAATTAATTGTCTGGGCTAATTCAGTGCCCCCAGTCATAGAAGAAATTAGTAGCGGTGCAGCCATTTTTTTGCCGAGGAATTTTGTACTTAAATCAATCTCGCTCAGACTTAATTCTGGCAAGCAACAGTGAGCAAAACGGTAGCGTTCGAGTCCATTAGTAGTTTGATGAAACTGTACATCTTCTTCGAGGCAAATACGGATGTGTTCTGCTTTGCGAGTTTGGGTTTGTGCTGAGGGCGTTAATGGTATCACGTTTGTTAGTTTTGAATTGGGCAGGTATCAATGATGGTAATATATAAATAAATTTTGTAGGATTTAAGCGATCTCATTCCAGATTTTAGCTGGGACAAAGCGAGTTAAGTGTCTAACATTTGTAGTAGCGATAACGGTATTTTCACCTTGATTGCTAATAGTGAAAGCCTGTGCTGCTAAAATTACATCTGCATCCAGAGCTTGATTGTTTGCTGTTGGTTGACCTTGTTTTCTTGCATCAGCCCAGAATTCAGCAGCTTTCAACATTACTTCTCTGGTAATAGGAGTATAGCCAAGTCGATCGATCAGATTGTCGAGGCGTTGAAGTCCCTTCTCTTTATTAAGCCGAAGCAATTCGCGACGAACTTCATAGTCAGCAACTTCTGACACTTTTACTGAAATTCCCGCTCGCAGTAAATTTTCCAGCCAAAATTTGATTTCGGGATTGTTCCGAGGGTGGCTAATCATTCCTAGCGGCCCAGCATCTAACAAAACTATTTTACTCATTAAAAAGTCTCTCTGCTGAAACTATATCTCGCTCTTTGTCAAGTGCTGCTTTTAGTGCTGGCCAGGTTTCTTCATCATATCCTGATTCGTCCGTCATCCATTCATCCAGCATATCAATAGTCTTCTGTACTTGTTCTGGAGTTAGAGGTTCTAGTGACGATATAGCTTTGGGTTGAATCTGTTGTTCTATCTGCTGTGAAGTCATGCTGTTTAACTCTAGGTTGTTTAGGTACGGAGACTATTGTAACTCTTTTTCACTCCGCTAGTGCGATCGCACTTCTTACTATAGCCTATTGATATCCATGAATACACTTTAAATCGAGCGCAAATTTCATCAGGCATGAGCTGGGATTACTAATTAGTATTTTAGTATTTTAAGCTAATTTATATTAATATTTCGAGAGCAATTAGCATCCTCACAGCCACTTGCGATCGCACCAGCCTTCACTACTCCTCAAACCCCAAGTATTTTTACTCAGCCTCCAATCTCTTCCTCAAAGACAGCAAGTGTGATACAATGCTAAAACTCAGTCGGTTCTAGCGGGGAGCACCCGCTAGAGGTAACGGGGAAAGTTCGGTGCAAATCCAACGCTGTCCCGCAACTGTAAAGGAGAAATCACCCAAATCTCCAAGCCAGAATGCCCACCACTGTTTTAATTATTCTAAATTCATCAGCGAGGTACATGATGACTACGCAATCACTTCTTTTAGTTCAGAAACAGACAGCAAACTTTGCTTTATCAAAAGCACTACAAGCGACACTCTATATCTCGCTTTGTGCTTTAAAACTCTGGACAATTTACTTCGCCAGTCATCCAGCAGTTCACAACAAAGTACATTCTCTACGTCATCATACTTTGATGGTTAGTTGCCATTAAAGCTGTCAGAAATAGCCATCAGCTTTAATAGTAGCAAACCAAAACTAAAATGTCAAAATTCAAGTTAATGCCGCTCAGCATCATTTTTGTGATGAGCATTACTGTCTATGGTTGGGTAGGGTTTTTACAAGTAACAAAACCAACAGTCCGACTGAGCGTAGAGCCGCCTCTAAGTCAAATTGTATCATTTGAGCAGAAGCTACCGCGCCTCAGTCACCAGTGAAATTGACACTGCAAGCAGTAGATAAAGCAGGTAAACCTTCTGACTTTATCCGTTCCTGAAAATTGGTTGAAATATCGTAACTTTTGTTGGCAAATTGTTGGACTTATCACCCCAATTTCAGGGTGGAATTAGATTAAATTCTCAGGATGATTCATTGATGAAAACTCAACATACTCTATTTGTTTGTACCGCCTGCGCTAGCATTTGGAAAGATGGAAAACGAGAAGGTAAAAGCGGCGGCGAACACCTATTAGAACAAGTCTCGCACTTAGCAAAAAATTGGGAATTGCGAGATGATTTCCAGATTCAAGAAGTCAACTGCATGAGTGCTTGTAATCGTTCTTGTGCCGTTTCTTTTGCCGCTTCTGGGAAATATACTTATCTCTTCGGTGACTTACCCGCCAACGAAGGTGAAAGTGCCGCCGCAGTGCTAGAATGTGCTAGCCAATACTATGCAAAACCTGATGGTTTATTGCCTTGGTCGGAGCGACCAGAACCGCTAAAAAAAGGCATCGTTGCCCGGATTCCACCGCTACCAAATTAATCCGTAATGCCTCCCCCTGGGTGGTAATTGAACTGCCCAGAGAGCGACGTTACGGAAGCATTACGTATGCAGTCCCAAACAATCACAAATAGTAAAAATTACTGGACTTTCCATGAGCGCAAAAATTCCCGTTACTGTAATCACAGGCTTTCTCGGCAGCGGCAAAACTACCACAATTCGTAATTTGTTGCAAAACAATCAAGGGCGGAGAATTGCTGTGATTGTTAATGAATTTGGCGAAATAGGAATTGATGGAGAACTCCTGCGTTCCTGCCAAGTTTGCGATGAAGAAGATGCACCAAATGCCAATGCTAATACAAACATTGTCGAACTTACAAACGGTTGCCTGTGTTGCACAGTTCAAGAAGAATTTCTGCCCACAATGCAGCAATTATTGCAACGGCGAGAGCAGATTGATTGTATCTTAATCGAAACCTCTGGTTTAGCACTTCCTAAACCTTTAATTCAAGCTTTTCGATGGCCAGAAATTCGCACTGGGGCGACAGTAGATGGGGTGGTTGCAGTTGTAGACTGCGAAGCTATAGCAAATGGTACTCTTGTCGGAGATCTCGACGCATTAGAAGCTCAGCGTCACGCTGACCCCAATTTAGACCATGAAACACCGATAGAAGAACTTTTTGAAGACCAGTTAGCCTGTGCTGATTTGGTGCTATTAACTAAAGTAGATTGTGTTGACTCTCAAACCCAAATTAAAGTCGAAGATTGGTTAAAACAACAGGTGCAGAAAAGTGTTAAAATAGTACATTGTCAAGGCGGTCAAATTAATCCCAATGTCCTGTTAGGATTTAATGCGGCTGTTGAGGATAACTTAGATGCTCGTCCTAGTCACCATGATACAGAAGAAGAACACGATCATGATGATGAAATTAATTCAGTATACTTAATTGCAGAACAGGAATTTGAGCCTCAAAGCTTGGTGGAAAAACTGCAAGAATTAGTGCAAGAACAAGAAATTTACCGCATTAAAGGTTTTGTTGCCGTTCCCAAAAAGTCGATGCGTTTAGTGTTGCAAGGAGTAGGTTCCCGTATAGAATATTTCTATGACCGTCCTTGGCAAACTTCAGAACGGCGGGAGACAAAGTTGGTGTTTATTGGTCGCGAAATCGAGCAGTCTAAAATTCACTCATCTTTGTTATAGCAACCGCCAAGGCGGTTTAAGAGGGGCTAGGGGCTAGGGGCTAGGGACTAGGGAAGACGGAAGAAGGGTTTAGAATCAGGGTTTTAAATTCAGAATGTCCTAACTGCCTTGGCAACTGCTATAACTGTTAACTGTTAAGTATGGGCGGGGCGGGTTGATAAGATTTGTCGATATCGATCGAGGATCAAAGGCGAACCCGCTCCTACGGAACTTAATATTATACAATTAATTAATTAATATTATAATCTTGAGCAGCTAACATTGCCGTTGCAGCAATACTTGTCAATGGCTTAGAGAAAAAGTATCCTTGACCGTATTCGCAATTATATAATTTTAACTGGGCTAATTGTTCGGCAGTTTCCACACCTTCAGCGATCGCATCCATCCCCAAATTGTGAGCCAGCATCACAATCGTCTGCACGATCTCCCCAAGACCACTACTGCGAGCTCGCCCAGTCTTCCCCATCCTGCTGACAAAAGAGCGATCGATCTTCAAAGTATTAATCGGAAAATGATGTAAGCGGCTCAAAGACGAATAACCAGTACCAAAATCATCAATGCACAACTGAATATTCAAATCCCTCAACCGCTTGAGGATTGTCCTAGCATTGCCCGCCCCCTCCGTAATCACACTTTCCGTAATCTCCAACTTCAAACTACTTCCCTCCAACCCAGTCTCCTGCAAAATTTGCTTAAATTTATCAATCAAATCAGGCTGCGAAAACTGTTGACCAGACAAATTCACACTAATCGCTATTGGCGGATTGGACTGAAACTGTAACTGCCAAGCCCGCATTTGGCGCGTGGCTTCCCACAAAACCCAACTGCCCAAAGGAATAATTAAACCCGTTTCTTCCGCAAGCGGTATAAACGACGAAGGCGAAACCAGCCCGCGATGGGGGTGTTGCCAGCGCACCAGTGCTTCAAAACCACTAATCCTACCGTTTGCCAAACACACTATCGGCTGGTAATAAACTTGAAACTCTTGGGCAGAAATTGCCCGCCGCAAATCAGTTTCTAACTGCAACCGCGCCACAGCACCAGCGTACATAGCCTGATCGAACACAGCAGAACGAGCCTTACCCCTTGCTTTAGCCTGGTACATAGCAATATCAGCATCTCGCAGCAAATCCTCTGCGGAATGGCGAATTGGGAATTGAGAATGGCGAATTGGGGAGAAATTACATACATCCTCACAATGTTGCTCGGTTTTACATTGTAAGGACTGCGTTCCTCCGCCCGTCCAGAGTTGTAGAGTTTGCGCCCCCCCCTTGACATCTCCCAAATCCCAATTGAGTACAATACCAATGCTAGTGGTGGTAAAGATTTCTAGTCCGTTGAGGTTAAAAGGCAAACTCAATTGTTTGTGAATGCGATCGGCTATTTCCGTCGCGCCGCTGACATCTTGGATACCCTCAACTAAGATTGTAAACTCGTCTCCTCCCAGCCGCGCAATGGTGAAAGATACTCCAGCGATCGCACTAGAAGCACTAGAAGCACTAGAAGCATCAATTGCTACTACTTGCTCGTCATTTTCTAGCTGTTGACTTTCCCACACCACACCCTGTAAACGCTGAGCAAAAGCTATTAGCAGTTGGTCGCCCACCATGTGACCGAGACTATCATTGATTACCTTGAAGCGATCGAGATCCAAAAACAGCACTGCAAACCGATAGTCTGACTGTTTCTTAGCTAGTTTGATCGCCAGACTGACGCGCTCCATAAACATCAAGCGATTGGGCAAACCAGTCAAAGCATCATGAAAAGCATTGTGCAGCAATTCGTCTTCTACCCGCTTGCGTTCGGTGATGTCTTCGACAATGCCTTCGTAATATAGTAGTTCGCCGTTTTTCCCCCTGACAGCGCGGGCACTTTCGGAAACCCAAATCGGTTGACCGTCAGAGCGGTAAACTTGAGACTCAAACTTAGAAACTCGGTCGTACAATTGCATCTGACCCGTAAACTCAGCACGTCGATTTGGGTCAACGTAAAGTTGAGCGTTGGCGGTGAGTTTGTCGATCAATTCCGCAGCGTCATTGTAGCCATAGATCCGTGCTAAAGCAGGATTAGCGCTGATGTAGCGCCCGTTAGGGAGAGTTTGGAAAATGCCTTCAACCGCATTTTCAAAGATGCTACGATATTTCTCTTCAGCTTGGCGTAGAGCTTCTTCTGTTCGCTTGTACTTAGTTACATCTCGCGCTACTAAGAGTACCGAATCATTTAATATTGGCGAAACTGTGACGGCAAACCACATATCCGCATTATCAATCGGCAAGCTGTACTCGAATTGGACTGTTTGCTGAATTTCTAGGGCATGGTGAATGTAAGCCAGAAATGTGTCCGCCGTTTCCCGATCTAAGACTTCGTGTAGAGTTTGACCGAGAAGTTCCGAAGCTGGTTGGTAAAGTAGAGAAGGATTCGTGGAGGCAATTTTCAGACAACGGCCTAAGCGATCGCGCACAGTAATAATATCAGTCATCGCCGCAAACAACGCTTTGAGTTCGGCTTCCGAAGCACGCAACTGTTCTTCAGCCATTTTGCGCTCAGTGATGTCAATCCCAACAGTAAATGCGGCTCTGTCTCGGTCGTATTTTTGAGCAACAATTAAATAAATACGAGTAATACCATTAGCTTCTAACCTGACTTCAGAAACAGCTTCGCGATCGCTCCTAGTAAAAAACTGGCGCACTAACTCCGTAAACTCATTATTGCCATTGAGAAAGCCAATTTCCTTACCCTGAAAATCCTCTGGAGATAATTTGCACGCCGTCGCTAAATGCCGGTTCACGCCTAGATAGTGCAAATCTGAGCTAATCCAAGAAACCATTCCCGGTACCGCTTCCAAAATCGCTTGCAGTTGTTCGTTCGCCAACAGCAGAGCTACTGTTGCCCGTTCCACTGCTTCTCGCGATCGCGCCGGAGCTTGTACCAGCACAAACACCAAAATCCCCGCCAGTACAGCCAAAGAACCCCCCCCCAGTCTCAGCCATCGAGAGCTAGGAGATTGCCTCGGCCACCCACCTGTAGGAATTGCTGCCAACTGCCAAGAACCATTCGGTAACGATACCTCTAACACAACTGGATTTTGCTCGAAAACCGACCCATCCCCGTAAAATACCGCTCCTTTCGCCCCTAACCCGTCCTGGCCTCGGAGAGCGTACTGTAGGGGAGATGGGGAG